>JAZRXF010000016.1:0-47256 GCA_045600085.1 Lachnospiraceae bacterium | reverse complement strand
TTCTCAAGCTCGTATTTACTCATAGAGAAAATTGTAGGACGACCATGAGGACAATGATATGGATTATCTAGTGTTAACATCTCATCGATAAGCTCTGTCATTTCAGCTACCGAGATTTTACGACCACCCTTAACCGAAGCTTTACAAGCCATAGTAGCAATACGCTCTAAAATAACTTTAGGAGTATTATTATGCTTGTTCTCCCCTAACTCCTCCAAAATATCGAGGAACATATCCTTCGGAGTATTAGAGAAAAGTTCACTCGGAATTCCTGTGATTGCCACTTCACTTCCACCAAATTCTTCACATTCAAAACCAATCTTCTCGAAATACTCTTTATTTTCATTGAATACAGTTAGTTCGCTGCCTGTTAATGTTACAACAATTGGAGGATTAAGATATTGTGTAAGCTTCTCATCATTCTCGACACGCTTCATAATTCGCTCATAATTAACCTTCTCATGAGCCGCATGCTGATCTATAAAGTACACCGAATCGGCATATTCCATGATCCAGTAAGCATCAAACACGTGCCCTATAAGCTTATACCTAGCCCTAGCTTCACTTGACAGAACTCTATCCTCAGTAAACATACTAAGCTGCTCAGGTTTAATATCTGCTATATCTGTTCTATCTGATTTATCTACTATATCTGCTTTATCCGTTTGATCTGTTTTATATGTTTTATCTGTTACAGCACTTTCGAGGAAATCTTCTTTTGGAACTGATACGTCCTTCTTTTCTACAACTACTGGCTGTTCATCATCATCAAAATCGACCGAGAAAATAAATCTTTCATCCTTCGGAATCTTTTTATCTGTAACGACTTCATCTTGAGATTTAGTAGCTTGAGTCATATCATCTAATTCATTATCAGCACCCTGTTCTTCTAGCGCTAAAGTCTTCTCAGATATACGTTCCTCTTCAAAAAATTCTGGCGATTTTTCATACGAAAGAACAGATGCCTTACTTTGCTTTTCTTCAAGTGATACGCTGCTTATCATCTCGCGATTTTTAAGAGTATAAGCTATAGCCCTAGTAATAAACTCCTGGAAATGAAGGTTATCATTGAATCTTACCTCAAGCTTAGCTGGATGAACATTGACATCGAGTGCTGTAAATTCCATATCAATATGAAGCACACAAAATGGAAATTTGTGCTGCATAAGATATTCCTTATAACCTTCTTCTATACCAGAGGATACAGTACTACTTTGAATATATCTATTATTAACAAAATATGTTTCAAAATTACGATTTGATCTATTGATAGCAGGTGTACCTATAAAACCAGCAACTCTGCTTTTTCCTTCCTCGTAATCAATAGGAATAATCTCATCGGAGATTTCCTTGCCATATATTCTGTAAATAATCTCCTTAACATCAGCTTTTCCAGTTGTCTGAAGTTTCACCTTATTATTTACAATATATTTAAATGATATATCTGGTCTTCCAAGTGCCAAATGCTGAACAACATCGCTGATTGCATTGGCTTCAGCCATTTCGGACTTTAAAAACTTTCGTCTCGCTGGTGTATTGTAAAAAAGATTACGCACAATTATGGTTGTTCCATTCGGTGCTCCGACTTCTTCAACCTCACCAGTTTTACCACCTTCTATGGTATATCTTGAGCCCATGAGATCCTGCCTCTGCTTGGTTATAAGCTCCACTTTAGCAACAGCTGATATACTCGATAAAGCTTCACCTCTAAAACCCATACTGGCTACCAACAATAAGTCACTGGCATCCTTAATCTTACTGGTCGCATGACGAAGAAAAGCTGTAGGTATATCATCCTTTGCTATACCAGAACCATTGTCACTAATACGAATGAACTCTATACCACCCTGCTTTATCTCTATGGTGATATTGTCTGCACCACTATCCATGGCGTTTTCAACAAGCTCCTTAACAACACTGGCTGGTTTCTCAACAACCTCTCCAGCAGCAATTAGATTTATTGTATTTTCATCAAGTACATTAATTATTCCCATATCTGTTAGTACCAAGTAAAAATAATGACCATTAATTACCAGACCATCTGTTATTAAGCTTATTTTGTAGCTTATATAATGTATTTAAAGCATCAAGTGGGGTCATATTTGACACATCAAGTTCCTTGATTTCTTCCAATATATCTTCATCCTTTACCGTGTCAAACAAAGACATCTGTCCCATATCAACAGCCTCAATGGAAACTGGCTTACGTTTTACATCACCATGACCATCTACCGCAATGGCCTGAACCTTCTCGGTTATATCATTGTCCATAAGCTGTTCAACAATTTCCTTGGCCCTGTCAATAACCATATCTGGAACACCTGCAAGCTTGGCAACCTGTATACCATAGCTCTTATCAGCACCGCCTTTAATAATTTTTCGAAGGAATACAATATCATCACCCTTCTCTTTAACTGCTATGCAGTAGTTATTGACATTGCTCATCTTACCTTCAAGCTCTGTAAGCTCATGATAATGAGTAGCAAATAATGTCTTTGCACCAAGTATCTTTTTGTTAGATATATGTTCTACAACTGCCCACGCAATTGAAAGTCCATCAAATGTGGATGTACCACGCCCTATTTCATCAAGAATAATAAGAGAATTAGGTGTAGCGTTTCTAAGAATATTGGCCACCTCATTCATCTCAATCATAAATGTTGATTGACCTGAAGCAAGGTCATCTGATGCGCCGACACGAGTAAAGATTCTGTCAACAACACCTATATCAGCCTTCTCTGCTGGAACAAATGAACCTATCTGAGCCATCAGAACAATAAGAGCTGTCTGACGCATATAGGTTGATTTACCCGCCATATTAGGACCTGTAATAATATTGATACAGTTCTTCTTATTATCAAGGTATGTATCATTATCTATGAACATGTCATTTTCGAGCATACGCTCTACTACAGGATGACGACCACATTTAATATCAACAATACCCTTATCATTAAGAGTAGGTCTTACATAATGATATCTTTCTGCTACAAGAGCCAGAGAACAAAGTGCATCAAGGGTAGCTATTGCCTTGGCTGAACGCTGTACCCTTACAAGATTATCTTCGATATGATTACGTATTGTTGTAAATACATGATACTCAAGGCCATAAAGCTTATCCTCTGCGTTGAGGATCATGTCCTCAAGCTCTTTAAGCTTAGGTGTTGTATAACGCTCTGCATTGGTGAGTGTCTGTTTACGAATATAATCCTCTGGAACCATATCCTTGAAAGAGTTGGTAACTTCGAGATAATAACCAAACACCTTGTTATACTTGACCTTGAGATTTTTAATGCCCGTACGTTCCTTCTCTTCATTTTCAAGATTGTAAAGCCACTGCTTACCTTCTGTCTTGGACTTACGGAGCATATCTATATTTTCATCAAAGCCTTCCTTGATAAAGCCACCCTCTTTACTAGATAATGGTGGATCATCAATAATAGCCTGATCTATTATAGCTGTTATATCATCGAGCTTATCCATCTCATCATTAATGCCTTTTAGTAACCTAGCATCAAGTGAGGTCTCCAGAATATTCTTTATATGCGGAATCATAGAAAGCGATGTCTTTAGTGCAATCATATCCCTTGGATTAATAGATCCATAAGAAACCTTTGTAAGTAATCTTTCAAGGTCATAAATAGCTCCAAGATACTCTCTAAGCTCATCTCTATCCACACTATTATCCATGAGGCACGAAATGGCATCCTGACGCTCTATAATAGAATCTATACTAATAAGAGGCTGCTCGATATAGCCACGAAGTGTTCTCGCTCCCATAGCAGTCTTAGTCTTATCAAGCACCCAAAGAAGAGAACCTCTCTTTTGTTTTTCGCGTAGCGTCTCTATAAGTTCAAGATTCCTTCTGGTATTGGAATCAAGCATCATATAATTATGATTATAATAAGGAGTAATGTGTGTTAGCTGCGAGAGTCCAACCTTCTGAGTTTCCTCAAGATACTGAAGAAGCGCACCTGCAGCAATATTACCTATTGAAAAGTCTGCTGTGCCTAACGCTATAAATGATGACACATTAAAATGCCCAAATAAAACCTTTTGACAGGTATTCTCGTCAAAATACCATGCTCCAAGGCTATTAACACATATATGAAATCTATTTCTTAGCTCATTTACATCAAAGCCTGATACTATAAAGCCTTCATTACAAATAATCTCAGCGGGCTGAAAACGAACTATCTCATCAAATAGCTTTTTCTCATCATCTACTTCTGAAACATAGTAATCACCAGTAGTAATATCCGCAAGAGAAAGACCTATCTTATTCTGCATATGAACAACACTCATGATATAGTTATTCTTTGTTTCCTCTAAAGCTTCCTGGCTTTGAATAGTACCTGGTGTAACAACTCTCGTTACAGCCCTGTCAACAAGTCCCTTAGCAGTTTTAGGATCTTCTACCTGCTCACAAATAGCCACCTTATAACCTCTCTGAACAAGACGTGTCAGGTATGAATCGGCTGCATGAAAAGGAACGCCACACATAGGTGCACGTTCTTCCAAACCACACTGCTTACCTGTAAGAGTGATTTCGAGTTCTCTCGATACAAGTATGGCATCATCAAAAAACATCTCATAAAAATCGCCGAGACGATAAAAAAGAATACAATCACTGTACTCTTTTTTAGTTTCTATGTAGCGCTGCATCATTGGCGATAGCGCCGCTATATTAATTTCATCAATTAGCATATTAAGGTACCCAAATAATAAAAGCCTTTACTCTCATCAAGATGAACCTTGACAATCTTACCTATCAGACTGGCATCACCCTTAAAGTGAACTAAGGTATTGTTGCTCATTCTGCCTGTTACATATTCCTCGTCCTGAGCATTGATTTCTTCTACAAGAACTGTTGTATCTTGTCCCTCAAATCTTGCAACCTGTTTTCTGGCTGTTTCCTGTACAACTGACAGTACTTTATTGAAGCATGCAGTTACCTGTTCTTCACTTACCTGATCAGGCATGCTTGCTGCTGGAGTACCTGTTCTCTTTGAATAAATAAATGTAAAAGCATTATCAAATCCAACTTCCTCTACGAGCGAGGCAGTTTCTGCAGCATCCTCTGGTGTCTCACCTGGGAAACCAATGATAAGATCTGTAGTAAGTGATAAATCAGGCATAGCAGCCCTAAGCTTCTTAACAAGACTAAGATAGTCTTCTCTTGTATAGCGTCTATTCATCTTCTCGAGGATTCTTGTAGAACCTGACTGAGCAGGAAGATGTAGGTGTCTACATATCTTCTTGGAATTCTTCATAACCTCAATAAGTTCATCCGATAAATCCTTGGGATGGCTGGTCATGAATCTAATACGCTCAAGTCCTTCAATTGCCTCAATCTTCTGAAGTAATTTTGCGAAAGTAATATCTTCCTCGAGACCCTTGCCATAAGAATTGACATTCTGTCCAAGAAGCATAATCTCAACTACTCCATCAGCCACAAGACTCTTAATCTCAGCAACTATTTCGTCGCTCTTTCTACTTCTTTCTCGTCCTCGTACATATGGAACGATACAGTATGAACAGAAATTGTTACAACCAAACATAATATTGATGCCCGATTTAAAAGAGTACTTTCTCTTAACTGGAAGATTCTCAACTATTTGGTCTGTATCTTTCCAAATATCAACTATAGTTTTCTTTTTGTTGTTAAGTACATTAGTAAGTGTGTTGAATAAAAGCTCAGCAAACTTATAAATATTGTGAGTTCCAAATATAAGATTAACAAAGCGATAGCTTTCAGTAATCTTATCAATTACCACCTGCTCCTGCATCATACAACCACATAATGCAACAATCTTATATGGATTTTTCTTCTTCATTCCACCAAGAACACCAAGTCGGCCGTACACTCTCTGATTAGCATTATCACGTACTGTACAAGTGTTATAAACAACAAAATCGGCTTTCTCATCCTCTGTCTCTTCAAATCCAATATCAAGAAGAATACCAAGAAGCTTCTCTGAGTCTCTGGCATTCATCTGACATCCAAAAGTAGTAACACAGGCTGTTGGCTTATGGCCAATAAGCTCTGTATATGTGGCAAGAAGAGCCCTTGATTTATTTATATATTCCTGTTGTAATTCTAATTCCTGCATTAACTTCTCACCTGTCCGTTACCACTAATTTTATATTTATATGTAGTAAGCTCTCTAAGTCCCATTGGACCTCTTGCATGGAGCATCTGGGTAGAGATACCTATCTCTGCTCCAAATCCAAACTCAAAACCATCTGTAAATCTTGTTGAAGCATTGGCATAAACACATGCCGAATCAACCTCAGCAAGGAACTGATTGATTCTATCTTCATTCTCTGAAATAATACACTCTGAATGTCCTGTAGAATGGGCATTGATGTGATTAATAGCTTCATCTATGGAGCTTACGGTCTTGATGGACATAATAAGATCAAGATATTCTGTATAATAATCCTCGTCAGTTGCCTTATCACATTCAATTGCTTCAATGGCCTTATCATCGCCGCGAAGTGTTACCTTTCTATCGCGAAGTGCCTTGGCAATCTCTGGAAGGATTGTTTTCACAACGCTTTCATGGCATACAAGACTTTCTAACGCGTTACACACACCTATACGCTGTGTTTTACCATTAATAGCAATATCTACAGCTTTCTTAACATCGGCATACTCATCGATATACAAATGACAATTACCACTACCTGTCTCAATAACTGGAATAGAACTATTCTCAACCACAGCTCGGATAAGTCCCTGACCACCTCTTGGAATAAGTACATCCACATAATCCTTCATTTTCATGAACTTTGTAGTTGTCTCACGATTCGTATCTTCAATAAGGCTTATCGCATCTTCTGTGATACCACAATCACGAAGACCATCCTTAATACACTTAGTTATAGCAATATTAGAGTGAATCGCATCTGATCCTCCCTTAAGTATTACTACATTACTTGCCTTAAATGTAAGACCGAAAGCATCAGCTGTTACATTAGGTCTACTCTCATATATAATTCCAACGACACCAAGCGGAACAGAACACTTTTCAATATGAAGTCCATTAGGTCTATCAAATGTTTCAAGCGTAACGCCAACTGGATCTGGAAGATTGATTATCTGACGAATGCCATTAGCCATCTGCTCAATTCGATCATCGGATAAACGGAGTCTGTCAATAAGTGCCACTGACATTCCCGAATTACTAGCAGCTAGTATATCCTTGGCATTTTCCATAAGAATATAATCCTTACCTGTTATAAGCGAATCCGCAACCTTGGCAAGTGCCCTATTCTTATCTTCTGTTGTAAGTCTGATTAGGTCAGCTTTAGCAGCCTTTGCCTTCTGACACAGTTCTTCTAAACCCATCTGGCTTCTCCTTTACCATTTCTAGTAAGTATTGACTTCTCTGTGATTATTTCATCCATTTGAACATCATACTCATCACGTGGCACATTGCTCACAAGCTGTTGCTCGAAGCATATACCAATCTTATATATATCAGTATTACGAGAGAGAAATTTGTCGTAATATCCTTTACCATAACCAACACGATATCCATCACGTCCAAAAACAACTCCCGGAACTATAATTATTGTATTATGTCCAGTTTTAAACTTTCCACCACAGCCATAAGGTTCAAGTATTCCCTTATAACCTGCATTTAATTCTGAGGGTGATGTCACTCTATAAAATGACATATACTCCCCTTCAACTTTGGGATAGTACACTTCCTTACCATCCTTAAGAGCCTTATCACATAACCCTTTTGTGATAACTTCACTACCATAGCTACTATATAATAATACATCCGTAGCTCGCACGTATTTACTTCCTGAAACAACAAAACTGACAATCGTGTCGCTCCACGAAAGTAAATTCGGTGGTGCAATACTATCACGCTTTTTAAGCATCTCCTTACGAAGAAGCTTTTTCTCCATATCTACATTCCCCATAATGCAATCCTCTATTTTTTCTTGAGGCCACTTAGTGGTGTTATACTTCCATCCTTCTCAACTATATCAATATTATTAAGCTGGCTCCTTATGCTCCCCCTGATAGCCAGTATATAATCCTGTCTAAGCTGTTTTTGCTCTTCCTTCTCAGCATCTGTTAATCCTTCTGCCTGAGATTTATGATATAGCTCGTTGATTCTCTTTATTTTTTCATCCATATTCATATTAATCACCCGCGCTTCCAGTTATATATAAATCAAAAATTATCGGTGAAGCCCCTCAACATAATCCTTCAGTGAGAATTCTTCATCCTTGTTGGCTGCAAACATAGTTCCTATTTCTCTTGAATCCATAATTCTATGAATAATACGAATATCACTACTATTGGCAATAATCATATCTGCCCCTGAAAGTGTTGCTATCTCAGCGGCTGTAAGTTTAGTACTCATACCACCAGTTCCGACACTAGAGCCTGTATCATCCTTGCCCATATTCTTTATCTCATCTGTAATCTTTGGAACATAGCTTATAAACTTTGCATCAGGATTTTTCCTTGGATTGTCGGTATATAATCCATCAATATCTGATAATAAAATAAGTAAATCTGCATCGATAAGTGATGCTACAATAGCAGACAAAGTATCATTATCACCTATTTCAATCTCATATGTAGCAACTGTATCGTTTTCATTAACGATAGGAATAACACCCATCTTTAATAATTCTTTGAAGGTGTTGTGACAGTTGTATCTATTTAAATCATTGGTTATAGTATCCTTGTTCATAAGAATCTGAGCTGATACTTGATTATATTCTGAAAACAGTTTCTCATATGTCATAATAAGCTTGGCCTGACCAACTGCAGCACATGCCTGCTTAACTGCTATAGGAATATCCTTGCCTTCAACATGGATAGCTTTCTTACCACAAGCAATAGATCCACTTGTTACAAGAACAACATCCTTACCCTGGTTTCTAAGATTACAAAGTTCTCTAACTAAAACATCCATCTTGATATAGTCAAGATCACCTGTTTCTGGATGCTGAAGTGAAGATGAACCTATCTTTATTACTATACGTTTTTTATCTTTTATTAATTCTCTAATATCACTCATTACTACGTTTCCTCGCCTTATAAAATCTAGCAAAAATCCAGTTAATTATATCTTAATACCACCTTTTCTGCAACTTTGAGACCATCTAATGCAGCGCTAGTAATACCTCCTGCATATCCCGCACCTTCGCCGCATGGATATAAGCCTTTAATATTACTCATAAAGTCTTCATCACGAACTATTTTTACTGGTGAAGATGTTCTGGTTTCAACGCCGCAAAGTAGTGCACCGTCAGTATCAAATCCCTTAATAATCTGGCCATATCTCGAGAACGCTTCTATAATATCCTGATTTAAGACATCAGGAAGTACATTTCTATTATTAGCATATACATACTCGCCCTTTATGGCTGGAGAAACATCAAGTGGACCTTTTGAGGAAACATTATTCTTGTAATCTATAAGAGTCTGTACTGGCACTTTGCCTTTACCCTCTAAGTACGCCATTTCTTCTAATTTTTCCTGAAAATGCATACCATCAAATTTGTTTTCGCCAAAAATATCTTTATCAACCGTGATTATAATAGCACTATTCGCATTATCTCCGCTTCTGTCATGATAGCTCATTCCATTGACAGCTATTCTGTCATTTTCGCTGGAAGCATTAACAACATATCCTCCGGGACACATACAAAATGAATACACACCTCTACCGCTCTTTGCTGTATATGTTAGCTTATAATCAGAAGCAGGAAGTGACTTATCATATCCTTCACCATATTGTGAAACATTTATTGTTTCCTGGCTATGCTGAACACGAAGACCTACGGCAAAAGGCTTAGAAGTCATCAAAATACCACTATTATCCAGTTCTCGAAATGTATCTCGAGATGAATGTCCAAGTGCCAAAATTAGATTGTTGGTTTGTATTTCATATTCCGATGAATTATTAATGTCACAAAAAAGGCCACCGGTTAACGTAAAATTATTATGTAAAGGCCTTATGAATTTGGTATTAAAACGAACCTCTCCGCCAAGCTCCTTTATATGCTCTCTAATATTTTTCACCATAGTGATAAGCTTGTCCGTTCCTATATGCGGCTTATTAAGATAAAGTATCTCTTCAGGTGCTCCATGCGCCACAAAAATACGAAGTATTTCTGCTATTCTACCAGTCTTATCCTTCACTCCTGTTTGAAGCTTACCATCACTAAATGTGCCGGCTCCGCCTTCACCAAACTGAATATTAGAATCAAGATTCAGCTTCCCCCCTCGCCAAAATGCCTCTACATCATTTATACGCTTTTCTACTTCGCTACCACGCTCCACAATAATAGGTCTTAGTCCGGCCATAGCTAGTTTTAGTCCACATATCATTCCTGCCGGTCCAAATCCAACTATGACAGGCCTGTCATTTTCGCTTATTGATAGCTTTGTCACTACGGGGAATTCATATTTTACAGGTATATATTCCCTCGCATCCAACTTCTTGTTATTCATAAGCTTCTTAGCAAAATTATCAGATACATCAAAAGCAATCTGATATATATAATATATATCAGGCTTTTTTCTGGCATCTATAGATTTTTTGACTATAGCTAAACCACTATACTCATTGCTTTTAAGACCAGCGTTCTTCTCTAGAGCCTTGGCTATCCCAGCCAATCCGTTATCCATATTACTTTTTATCTTTATACCTGCTATTGTTAATCTCATTTCACACCAAAATATTATTAATAAAACTGTTGCATTAAAAAAGTACAATAATCACATATTGCACTTTTTGCCAATCATCAATACACCCGTCAAGACTTCAGTATACTGTTTTTCTTATAGTTTTTCTTTTCATAATATAGTTTGATTGAATCTATCAAACATACTATACAATTCGTCTCTATAGCTTTTTTCCTTACTATCCTTAGAAACAACTATTATATATGCGAATTCATCACCACCAATACGAGCAGCAAAGCCATTGTATTCGGTCACAAAATCTGTAATCACACTTCCAATAGCTTTTAATGAATAATCACCATCGTCGTGTCCGAATCTGTCATTAATAAGCTTTAGGTCATTCATATCAACATATCCAACGATAAGTGATTTACTGTCAGTAGGATAAAATTCCAATAGAGTATTGGCTCTCATAAAGAAGCCTCGTCTATTATTAAGACCTGTAAGCGAGTCAGTTTTGCTTCTAGGTCTATCGCTTTTCAATAAATTTTCGGCCAACATTTCGCCCAGAATGATAGGCAAAATAGAGATTATAACCTCCACATTCACCACTAACATCAAGCATTTCTCCTATTAGATAAATATTAGGATACTTAATGGATTCAAAATTGGAATCTACTTCTGTTAATCTTACACCGCCTCGCATTACCTGAGCATTTTTGTAATTTCTAAGACTGTCAAATATAAACTCATAACTCTTTATGATATTAACTAGCTTTGAAATATCATCATTACTTATATTCCCTACTGGCATATCACCTGACAGTTCTGCCTTACCAAGTATAAACGCAGCAAGCTTAGCATTCATAAGTCCAAGCATTGTCATATCCATACTTCGCTTTGGACTATTTTCTTTAATATTTGACAATATATTCGATAGATTATCGGCTTCTAACTCAGGTGCAAAATCGACAAAAAGCCTGATATTATTGTCCGGCCCCATATTGTAAGGAAGATGATTGGTTACATTGAATACAGGTATACCAGACAAACCATTCTCAGCAAGCTGAAGTTCGCCTTCATCGCTATAAATGAACTTATCACCATCATAAAGAGATACAGCTGCGTGAGTTCTTACTCCAGTAACAGTCTTCATATCTCCTTTACATATAATACCTGTAAGTGCAGGACTAGGCCTTACTCCTTCAAAGCCAAGGCCCTTGATAATTTCAATTCCACAGCTGCTGTTTTCCCCATATATTCCAGCCTTACCACCAAATGCAAGAACCACTGCATCATAGTATTCACCACAAACAGTATAGCCTGAACCTGATACAGTTACATTATCTACATATAAATCAGTAACAATACGTACCCCAAGCTCACCTAGACGATTGGTTAATAGAGTCACTACACTTCCAGCATTACCACATGCAGGATACATTCCACCTCTTGTAAATGTAGTATATATACCTATGGATTCGTAAAATTTCTGACATGAATCATTGTCAAAGTCTTTAACCAATTTTTCTAAAATATCATTAACGAAAGAGGAGAAACGTGAAGAATCGCAGACATTAATATTACTAAGATTGCACTTCCCATTACCTGTTATTGCAATCTTTTTACCTATACTACTCTGTCTTTCGTATATTGTTATTTCATTGTTCGAATCAGCCGCTGCTGTAATGGCACATATTATACCTGCCATCCCGCCGCCAATAATACATATCTTCATTACTATCTACGCTTAAATAATCCAATAATCTGACCAAATGGTACCAATATAAAACTGATAGGTGATTTACTTACATGATGATAATCTGTCACACCTATTTTAATATAAGCAATAAACATAACTATTACACAAATAAGAGTTGTAATAATCACATTGAACACTGCTGGTAAAAACAGTCCAAGTAGAAGTCTAAGAATTATAGCTAAAACTCCTGTAATAGCCGCTATAATAAGCGGTCCAATAATATTTTTTAATAGCTTTGGTTTGCTCTTTAGCCCGCTACAGGAAGAAATATATGTAAGCATGGCAAAGACTACTGAAAAAGCATAAAATCCAAGTACTAAGCCTGTTGTGCCCATATGAAACTTATTTAGTAAGAAAAATAAGAAAACACCTTCTAATACTAATGCTACTATTCCGTCAATTATAGCTGTAAAGGTTTTATTAATAGCAATAAGTACATTCATAAACATAATGCCAAATGCGTAAAAAATAGCTGCTAACATTCCCATTCTGATAAGACTTGCTCCAAGGGCTGACTCTTCTCCCATAAATGCCATGACAATAACATCAGCCTCAGCTATTATAAGAGCTGCAAATGGTAATGCATATATAAAGAACAAGCCCACCATATTGTTGACCTTGCTACGAAGTTCCTGTCTGTTGTAATCGGTAAAAGCAATACTAAGTACTTTCTTATCAAAAAATGCATAGCAATAAGAAAACAATACAAAGCCTGTTGCTACTGTTCCAAATATACCGAAAAATGAACCTAAACCATAAAGACTAGTTCCTTTTGGAAGCTCTGCCGTACCACTAACATATAAAGCCTGACTAACAAATACAGATAATAGTGGGATAAACATTGCAACACCAAGGAATAACATCTCACTTATAAGCTGAATTGTAAGATCATATATATCAACCATTCGTTTTGTTTCATCGATTAGTAGGAGTTTTTTTGAAAGAACTATAAACATGACAAAATCAAGAATAAGACCTATTCCCGAACCTACTGACAAGCCAAGCGCTGCGCCACCAGCCTGATATGCATATAATACCTTGTAATCATTCATAACAGCTGCAGCTTTGATACCGGTCTTGCTCATAATTCCAATGCATACAAATACACATAATAAACTTATGAGCATTTCACCAGCTAGCGCAAGGTAAGCCTCCTTTGCTCTTTTGGCACCCATAAAAAAGCCTTTAAAGGCAGCAGATATACATACGAATACAAGCATAGGAAGAAGCCATAGTAATGCCATTTTACTGTTAGCTCCAGCCAAAAGGCGATTGCATATGGTATCCTGTAATAAAAGAATAGCTAAGGATATAACTACAGCATAAAGACCACCTATAAAAGCACCATACTTAAGAACCTTCTTGGCGTTTCTAAAAAAATCCAGATCCATCTGAGCTTTACTATGTTTTGATATAACATCTAAAATACAAAAGCCCCCACCAATAATGAAAAGCAGTATAAAATCAAAGGCACTAAAGAAATAAGCTGCCCCTACTACTTCACTTTTACCAATAATCAAAAATCTAATAGCCGTATATAATAATATTGCAAGAATAATTCCGCTGTTTCGAATCATCTTAACATTGCTACCATTGTTTCTCATAAAATATCCCCATTTTACTCTTCTAATTATCTATATATACCAAGATTATCAAGTATTTGACGCTGCTTAGCTTCCATTACTTCTCTTTCTTCATCTTCCATGTGATCATACCCAAGTAAATGAAGAATACTGTGCGCCACAAGGAAAAGCATTTCTCGCTCCAGACTATGACCATATTCTACTGCCTGCTCCGATGCTCTCTTGTAACATATAACAATGTCTCCTAAAATAAGCTGCTCTGAGTCTGGATCAAATAAATCATAATACATATCATCGTCTTCACAGATACTAAAATCACCTATTGTTTCATATTCAAGATTGGGAAAAGATAATACATCGGTAATTCTATCAATACCTCTGCTATCTTTATTAAGGTTTTGAATGGATTCTTCACTTACTATACTTACTGAAACCACACAATCATATGGCATATCATGCATAGTAAGAGCCTCCAATATAACCTTATTTGCCTTATTTTCAAAGTCAAAATCAAGCTTTATCTCTTCTTCATAATCGAATTCTATGTTAAGTAACATTGTCTATCTCCTATAAACTATGATACAATGGGCGCTATGAATACAATTAAACTTCCAGTCGATTTTGAAAATAGAATGAAAGCTTTGCTTCAGGATGATTATGATGCATATATTGCATCATTTAATGAGCCTGCCTCGAGAGCTGTTCATCTTAACACAAATTTGTGTTCTGTGGACAAGTTTCTCCAGGATTTTAATGATTTTGAGCTACTACCATACAGTGATAATGGCTTTATTTCTCATGCAGAAAAAATTGGTTCGCATCCACTTCACCATGCTGGTGTACTATACTCCCAGGATCCTGGTGCTCTCATGCCTGTATGTTCTATATCTTACGAGTTCAATGCTGGTGATATCGTTCTCGACATGTGTGCTGCTCCTGGTGGTAAATCATCTCAGCTTGCAATAAAACTGGAAAATGTTGGTGGTTATCTTGTTTCAAATGAAATCAATAAATCACGCAATACAATCCTTCGTAGTAATATGGAACGTATGGGCTATCAAAACCTGCTCATAACATGTATGACGCCTGATGAAATCGCCACTTCGTTTCCAGGAGTTTTTTCATTTATTCTTGTTGACGCTCCATGCAGCGGCGAAGGTATGTTTCGTAAGTACCCAGAAAGTATTAATGAGTGGTCTGTAAGCAACGTTAAAATGTGTAGTGAAAGGCAACGCGAAATACTTGACTGTGCCATGCGTTCACTAAGGCCTGGAGGTTACTTACTATATTCAACCTGTACTTATTCACGTGAAGAAAACGAAGATATTATTCATTATCTTCTTGATAACTACAATCTTGAGATAGTACCACTTCTTGATAAAATCATGAACTATAGTACTGCTCTTGGAAATGAACCGGGTGCTCATTTCTTCCCACACCTTGCATACGGAGAAGGTCAATATATGTGCCTACTTCATTCACTTGATGAGGTTTCTTCTGTGCGCTCTTTAACTTACTCGCCTAGCCTGCAAAAGGCTGGTAAAAATATTATTAAGCTCATCAAAGAAGCTATTAACGACGATATAATAGACTCGCTTAATCTTTATATTGAAAAAGACAATGTCTATTCTATAGATCCATGTCCATTTATGATTCCAAGAAAATCAGTAACACGCCATGGTGTATTCATAGGTACTATCGTCAAAAATCGATTTGAGCCATCGCATATGTTCTTCAAAATATATGGCTCCAAACTATCAAATATAATCGACATTTCTAGTGATACTGAAATGGCAATGAAATATCTTAGGGGCGAGGAATTATACATTGAAAATGCACCTCGCGGCTATGGTGTATTCTCTTACTATGGCGGAATACTCGGTGGTTTCAAATCGGCTGGCGGCCGCTTAAAAAACCATTATCCAAAGGGCCTTCGTAATAACAATTAATCTTCATAGAGATAGTTATAAATCTCTTCTACCATATGATCCGCATATAAGCTATCAAGGTTAACAAAACTCTCTACGAGAATGGCCTTGATACATGCGCTTCTCTTGAAATACTTTTCTTCTTCGAGCTCATCTTCTTCTACAAATCTTTCAATTGCACTATCAACAAGCTCAGCTGACAATTTTTCTTTGTACCATTTTTTTATCTGAGTTGAAAGCTGATCTTCTTCTGATGCTGTCTGTGCAAGTCTCTTATATGACTTCATTGATAGAAAGCTTCCAATTATAAGAGCTAAAAACATAATTGCCATGGCTACACAAAACATATTCTTATATGCTGGACTCTGATTTAGCTTAATCACATCGGCAAAAACTAGTCCTGTACCAATAAGTCCAAGAATACCAACTAAAAGTAATGAATATGCTGAGCCTTTAACTTCCTTGGCCTTCTCATTCTTATCCTGGTAAACCTGAGGTGCTCCAGCTTTTTTCATTGCCATTGCACGTCTGGCCTGAGCCTCTTTTTGTGCTTCAGAAATATCAGTTGAATCCATGCCTTCACCTGAGCCAACCATAGGAAGAACGCTCATACTATAACCAGAAGGATTCACTTTTTTATTGGCATTAAAATCCCAGCTACTCTCACCTGGCTTCTTGTATTGTTTTTCTTCTTCAATAGCTTCAAGTACTTTACCCTGACTTTCAGCTTCTTCTAAGCTGGCAACAAGCTGTACGTCACATTTAGGACATATAACTATACCTTCTACAAATTCGTTTTTGCAACTTGGACACCACCCCATTGTAATAACCTCCAAATTATTTAAATATAATATAAATCAACAATTAGTCATTATTCTCATTGTTTTCCTCTGGTAACGGAGCATACATCAAAGGATCAATTACAGAACCTCTTGTGATGACATTATCCTCATCCTTGGATGCAGACCAAACCGATCCATCTACCGTATCAACAAGATACACAGTACCAGTCTTTGTAATAGTACCGTAGTTATCAATAAGACTTTCTGCGTAGATATAATAAATATTGTTCTCAAGAACAATTGCCTGGGTAGCACTATATATATATCGCTGACTGTTACCAGGTAAAAATCCATTGGCATCCACAGCCTTTCCTGCACGGAAATCATACAGAACAAGGTTATTGGCCATGCCTGCAACATCAAGTGGTGTATTAACATTAAGATAATAACCAACCTCTGTTATCGGACCTGGGATATTCTCAGTACTATAAGCCACAAAGGAAATTCTTGATGAACCAATAGGCATTGGAAGTGGCGACTTATACTCAGCGCTATCCATTGTTGGCATTGTACCGTCTAATGTATAGAACACTCTTGTATATGGCTGAACATCAACCTCTATAAGCTCTGGGCTTGAATAGTCACCTTCAGCTGTCATAACCTTAGGAGGATCTGGAATACGTCTATCAAGTGTATAGGTTTTAGAAACCATCTCACTCTTTATTCCATACTCATTGATAAATATAGCTGAAATTCTGTATATACCCATATCAAGATATATAGGTCCCATATAAAGATTGCTCTCTTCTGTTGGCTCAGTTCCATCGGTTGTATAGTATATAAAACCTGGAATTGTAGTGCTTAATGTTAAATCAAAAGGATCCTCATAGGTTCCTTCATCTGCACTAAATGATGGTTTTTCAGCCATGTAACTACCAAATTCATTCTTGATGCTTTGATCTTCACAGCTAAGAAGAACTTCATTAATAGTCTTGTAATCATTACGTGCAATATAAAAATCAAGAATACGTCTGTAAGCAAGTGGAGAATTGGAATCATTTGCCTTAACAATATCCCAAAGTGTAAGAATTGCACTATCTTCGTCATTATTCTTAAAATATAAATCAACAAGAGTATACTTAAGATCTGTAGTATTGTTATTAATATTAAGATCACTACTCTTTAGGCTAATTGCTTTTTCCATATAATCAATGGCACTAGCATAGTCTCCTCTTGCTGCAGCTTCATTAGAAAGCTGAATCTGATAATCAAATGAAGTATTTTGCTTGATTCGTCCAGTAACCTTGGAAACTCCAATCGCTATAAAAATGGCAATTAGTAGTAGTGCTGCCAAAATAACCCACTTTAACTTACTAGCCTTAATAAAACGTGTGAATCTTTTAAGAAGATAACCCTCATATGCAAAATCATCAAATGGGTCAAGGTCATACTCCTCCCCCAGACTATCAAGGTGCTTTTGTAAGCCTTCATTGTCATACATTTCATCATATAATGAATCACTAAGATTATGACTGATTCTAGGTCCCTTGCTAGGTGGCTTAATATGAACAAGTCCTTCTGGTCTTTTATATGCCGCACTTTCAAGTGGATCAAGCTTTCGAGTTGGTCTCTTTTTATCAGTATTAACAACTTTTTTAGGCTCTTTTTTTACAGGCTTATTTCCTGTATTATCTGTTTTTTTCTTTCTAGCTGGCTGGGCATTAGCATCATCGAAATTCATGAAATCCATGTCGTTCACTGGCTTACCCATCTCACCTGCTGACTGATTCATAGACTCATCATAATAACCTTCGCCGTTCACAAATGCATCATAATAGATACCTTCTGGGTATTCCATAAATACACCATCTTCACCCATATAACCTAAAAGGATAAATGCACCTGTCTCATCATAATAGCCTTCAAAATAAACGCCATTTTCATCATAAAAGCTTTCTATATATGGCTGCTGTGTCTGGTCATAGCCTTCACTATAGCCACCGAATTCATCAGAAAACACACCATCCTCGTCCATAAGCTGGATTTCAGACAATGTTTCTGTAATACTTTCATCAATTTGTTGTTCTATTTCTGGTTCGTAGTCTGGTACAAACTGAATTTCACAGCCACACTTTTCGCAGTATAGCATGTCATCAGCTAGCTCAGCTCCACAATTAGGACATATCATATTAATTACTACCTGATTCTAATTTTTTATAAAACGCTATTAACGCAGTTATTCATAAGCATAGCAATAGTCATAGGTCCAACACCACCTGGTACTGGAGTGATAGCTCCTGCAACTGGCTCTACGCTTTCATAATCAACATCACCACATAGCTTATTATTCTCATTTCTATGGATACCAACATCAATGACTGTTGCACCCTCTTTAACATAAGATGCATCAATAAACTTAGGCTTTCCAATTGCTACAACAAGGATATCTGCACGCTTGCACACAGTCTTTAAATCCTGTGTTCTGGAATGACATATAGTAACTGTTCCGTTCTCTCTAAGAAGAAGAACACCCATTGGCTTTCCAACAATATTACTTCTACCAACTACAACGCATTCCTTGCCATTTATATCAATATCACTTCTCTTCAAAAGCTGAATAATACCTGCTGGTGTACATGGCAAAAATCCCTTCTGTCCAATAAGAAGTGAACCAACGCTTACTGGATGGAAGCCATCAACATCCTTTTCTGGTGCAATAGCCTTTATGACCTTATCCTCATCAATAGTCTTAGGAAGAGGAAGCTGTACTAAGATACCATTAACGGATGTGTCCTTATTAAGCTTATCAATAAGCTCTAAAAGCTCTGCTTCAGATGTTGTTTCAGGAAGCTCATACGACAGTGACTTAACACCAATATATTCGCAAGCCTTTTTCTTGTTACCCACATATACAGTGGACGCTGGATCGTTACCAACGAGTATTACAGCAAGACTTACTTCTACGCCTTTGCTATTTAATTCTGCAACCTTGACCTTAAGCTCATCTTTGATTTCCTGAGAAATCTTTTTTCCATCAATAATCTTAGCCATGCTCTTTCTCCTTAATGCTTTTAAAATGTTTATACAAAAACCAATACTGATACTTATTAGAATAATCCTGTAATTACGCCATCTTCATTGACATCAATATCAAATGCAGCTGGCTTCTTTGGAAGACCTGGCATTGTCATAATATCGCCTGTAAGAGCTACGATAAAGCCTGCACCATTATTTACATATATGTCTCTGATTGAGATATCAAAATCCTTAGGTGCACCAAGCTTCTTTGGATCATCAGAAAGTGAATACTGTGTCTTCGCCATACAGATAGGCATCTTATCGAGTCCCATCTCCTCAAGCTTTTTAATCTTGGTATTAACGGTTCCAATGTAATTAACAGCATTAGCACCATATATCTCTCGTGCAATTGTTTCTATCTTTTCCTTGATCGAAGAGTTCTCGTCATATATTGGCTTAAAATCGGCCTCGCCCTTATCAATAATATCGATAAGCTTATTGGCAAGATCAATGGCACCTTCGCCACCCTTAGCCCATACTTCTGACATTGATATCTCTACGCCCTGTTCCTTACAGAGATTTTCGAGATACTCAACCTCCTCCTTGCTATCATGTATAAATGCATTGATAGCAACAACTACAGGAAGACCATACTTCTTGATATTCTCAATATGCTTAAGAAGGTTGGCAGAACCAGCCTTAAGAGCATCAAGATCAGGAATATTAAGGTTTTCCTTGGCTACACCACCATTATACTTAAGTGCTCTAATTGTGGCTACAAGTACTACTGCTGAGGGCTTAAGACCTGCAGCACGGCACTTAATATCAAGGAATTTCTCTGCACCAAGATCGGCACCAAAACCAGCCTCTGTAATAACATAATCTGCCATCTTAAGTGCTGCCTTTGTAGCTGTAACAGAGTTGCAGCCATGAGCAATATTGGCAAATGGTCCACCATGAATAAAAGCTGGTGAATGCTCAAGTGTCTGAACAAGATTAGGCTTGATTGCATCTTTTAGAAGTGCTGCCATAGAACCAACTGCATTTAACTCTTTGGCATAAACTGGTGCTCCCTGAATATTATATCCAATAATAATATTACCAAGACGCTCCTTGAGGTCAGCCATATCTGTTGCAAGACACAAAATAGCCATTATTTCTGATGCAACAGTGATTATAAAATGATCCTCTCTTACAAAACCATCGGTCTTAGCCCCAAGACCAATAACAATATTACGAAGTGCACGGTCATTCATATCCACGCAACGTTTCCATGTAATATTTCTTGTATCAATATTAAGCTCATTACCCTGCTGAATATGATTATCAATAAGTGCTGCAAGTAAATTATTGGCTGATGTAATAGCATGAAAATCACCTGTAAAATGAAGATTGATTTCATCCATTGGTACAACCTGTGCATAGCCACCACCTGCAGCTCCACCCTTCATACCAAAACATGGGCCGAGTGAAGGCTCACGAAGTGCAAGCATAGTCTTTTTATTTAATCTATTAAACGCATCAGCTAAACCAACACTTGTAGTTGTCTTACCCTCTCCTGCTGGAGTTGGGTTAATAGCTGTTACAAGTATAAGCTTTCCATCTTCATTAGCTTCAATGCTCTTAATATATGAGTGAGACAGTTTAGCCTTATACTTACCATACTGCTCAAGGTCATCTTCACCTATTCCTATACGTGCAGCCACATCTTTAATAGGCTCCATCTCACATTCCATTGCGATTTCAATATCACTTTTCATGTTTTACTCCTAACATAATTGATTAATATATTTTAATTAATAATTAACTTATTTTAATGACGCAAGAATCTGCTCAAGCTCCATCTCGCTAACAAGTACCTGTCTAGGCTTTGTTCCTTGTTCTGGTCCTACTATACCCATAGCTTCCATCTGGTCAATCATACGAGCCGCACGATTGAAGCCTATACGGAACATACGTTGAAGGTTACCACTTGATGCCGTTCCCTTCTTAATAACAGCACGACATGCATCTGCAAAATACTCATCAACCTGACTCTCGCTGTCTTTACCTCCATCACCGCCATCTGAGCTATCAGACTTTGAGTACTCAGTAATCTTAGATACCTCAATGTTCTCTGTGGTATATCCCGAGTTATTTTTCACTAAGAAATCAACAACCTCGGTAACTTCCTTGTCGGATACAAAGCATCCCTGAACACGAAGTGGCTTACTAAAGCCCTGTGGATAATAAAGCATATCACCTTTACCAAGGAGTCGCTCAGCACCAACACTATCAAGAATAATACGGCTATCGATACCACTGGCAACTCTAAATGCAATCTTTGATGGCATATTGGCCTTAATAAGTCCAGTAATAACATCAGCCGACGGTCTCTGAGTCGCAATTATAAGATGAATACCTGCTGCTCTCGCAAGCTGAGCAAGTCTACATATACTTTCCTCTACTTCCTTGGATGCAACCATCATAAGGTCAGCAAGCTCATCGACTATTACTACTATCTGTGGAAGCTTGTCTGGCGCTTCAGGATTATCCTTTCGCATCGCTTCAACCTTCTCGTTAAAACCTGCAAGATCTCGCACACCATATTCAGCAAAGCTATTATATCGCTTGGTCATCTCTGCAACTGCCCAGGCAAGTGCAGCACTGGCCTTCTTAGGATCCGTAACAACTGGAATCATAAGATGAGGTATACCATTATATACAGAAAGCTCTACTACCTTAGGATCAACCATTATGAGCTTAACATCATCAGGGTGAGCCTTATAAAGAATACTCATAATAATAGTATTAATACAAACTGATTTACCTGAACCTGTAGAACCAGCAATAAGCATATGAGGCATCTTCGCAATATCACCAATAATTGTTTTACCTGAAATATCCTTACCTATACCAAAAGTAAGATTGCTTTTTGAAGCTTTAAAATCAGGCGAATCAACAAGATCTCTTATAAGTACTGGTGTTGCCTCTTTGTTAGGAAGCTCGATACCCACAGCAGCTTTACCTGGAATAGGAGCTTCAATACGAATATCTTCAGCTGCCATATTGAGCTTTAAATCTTCCTGAAGATTAAGTATTTTGTTGACCTTGACACCTGTATCGAGTGATAACTCATATCTTGTAACAGATGGTCCCTGACTAATATCCGTTACACTAGCACCAACTCCAAATACTTTCAAAGTATCCTGAAGTTTAAGAGCTGTTTCCTTAAGATAATTATTACTATCCCCTTCACCCTTCTTATCATTACGCTTAAGAAGATTGATATCTGGTGCTTTATAATCGCTACGATTATGTACAACCTTTTTGATCTGAGAATCTATGGCCTCAGCACTAACGGCTGATGCGGTCTTATGACTTTTTTCTGTAACAGGCTCTGGCATCGATGTAATACGAAGATCCGGTCCACCTGGAGTTGTATCATAAGGCTTTATGGAAACTCCCTTGGTAACACTTTCTGGTATATCCATAGGAGTATCATTTATTTGAGCCACGTGAGTTGAACCATCCGCATTTTTATAATTGGCTGTTTTACTAAGCTCACTAACTGCTCCAGTTTCTTTTTGAACACTACTAATCACATTAGTTGATGTCACATTATTTGGTGTCGCAGTAGTTGGTGTCGCAGTAGTTGGCGGAGCAATGATTGGCGCAATATTTTTGTTAATATCTGTAGCTGGCTCTGAATCCTTCTTGATATTGGAGCTGGCTGGCATATCAGATTGGGAGGTTGAAGTTTTTGTTTCAGGCATGATAGGTGCCTTCGATACAACAGGAGTCGGCTTTGCCATGTTGTCAGTTGGATCACCAAATTCAGTCGGTACTACTTCTTCGATGGACTGATGTTTGCCTACTACTCTGTAGCTCTTCTGATTTGGAGCCACACTTTCAAGTGCGCTCGCAAGACCATTTAACTCCTCTGTTGTACCAGGAATAATTGAAATACTATGAACATCATCATTGGTCTCAGGCTTCACCTTTGTGTTACCAACAACCATATTCTCCATACTAAAGCGATTGTTATTAACAATACGCTCATCCTCAACACGCTCTTTTTCCTTGGCTCTTTCAGCCTCTTTCTTCGCTTTAGCTTCTTTTTCGGCCTGTCGCTTCTCTTCGTACTCTTCCTTACTCTTTTGACGCTGCTCATTGATAGCCTTCATCTTTTCCTTGCTATCAGTGTAGCTTTTGTCTACTAAAGCTTCCAGCTTCTTGCCTGGAAGATTAAGGACCTTCTGCCCATCCTCTTCTTCGTCATAATCATCATTATTCATTGCTTTATTAGTAATATCATTAACAAAATCTATTATAGACTTGCCTGATATCATAAATCCGCAAAGAATAAGAAGCAGTACATCCAGAACTATTGCACCAGGCTGACTAATAAGCTTAACAAGTAATGCGGCAATACCACCAAATATAACACCACCGCATACTCCTTCCTTCACTTCATAAAGACTTTTGACAACAGCATCACTTGCTGCTATCTCCTTAATATCTGATGGAGAAACAAGCCCCATGAATACACCGAGTAGAACAATAAAAGCAATGCCCGATATGATTTTCACCATATTATCAAAGCTCTTTCGATTAGCCACGATAAGCCATGTACCTATAAATATAAGAAAAGGCATTATATATCCAAGGGTACCAAATACTCCTAGAATAAATGACTTAATTAATGGTCCTACCACACCTTTAATGGTTCCAATAAGACACAAAAACAGAACTACCGATACAACTAGCATACCCCAAAAGATTAGGTCACGCTTTAGCTTAGGATCCATGGAACTGTTACCTGATGATGCTTCTCTTACACTTCTTGGTACAGCCGTTCTCCTACTCGTAGACCTAGTGGTATTAGTCTGTCCTGAAGAACTTCTGGTTGTTTTTCTTGTTGTACTAGCAGGCTTTTTCGCACTTGTATTCTTTTTTGTAGAATTACTTCTGGTATTCTTACTCGTGGTAGCCACGTTTATACATCCTTTTAAAGTTACTATTTTGTAATCGCTGTACTATGAAAGTTTAGCGATACCAGCTTTCAATCTTGCGATTGTTTCTTCCTTACCAAAGAGCTCCATCATCTCAGTAGCTCCACAAGGAGTCATCTGCTTACCAGACAAAGCTGTTCTGATTGGCCACATAACAAAACCAATCTTATACTCTTTTTCTGCTGCAAATGCAGAAAGTTTCTGATATAAAGCATCATTAGTATAATCTTCATGAGCCTCAAGAATTGTAAGAACCTCACTAAGGAGTGCAAGAGATTTCTCAGCATCTGTCTTCATCTTCTTGTGTGTATACATCTCAACATCATACTCTGGTACAGCATCGATAAAATCAACATGATCAGCGATGTCTGGGAATACTTCAATACGAGTCTTAACCATATTTGATACTTTCTTAAGATCAACTGGTCTTGAAATATATTTCTCAAGATATGGCTTAGCCATCTCGAAGAACTTATCCTCATCCATAGCCTTGAAATACTCGCCATTCATCCAGCGAAGCTTTACAATATCAAATACAGCAGGAGACTTATTGATTCTTCTATAATCAAATTTCTTGATCAGCTCATCAAGAGTAAATATCTCGCAGTTATCTTCTGGGCTCCATCCAAGTAAAGCTACATAGTTAACAATAGCTTCTGTGATAAATCCCTGCTCGATAAGGTCCTCAAACGAAGAATGTCCACTTCTCTTAGATAGCTTCTTATGATTCTCATCTGTAATAAGTGGAAGGTGAATATAGACTGGAACCTCCCAACCAAATGCATCATAAAGACGAACATACTTAGGTGATGACGAAAGATACTCATTACCTCTTACTACATGTGTAATGTTCATTGTATGATCATCAATTACATTTGCAAAGTTATAAGTTGGATATCCATCAGACTTGATGAGAATCATATCATCAAGCTCACTATTTTCCACAGTGATATCTCCGTATAACTCGTCATGGAAAGTAGTTGTACCCTCATTAGGAATATTCTGTCTAATTACAAAAGGCTTTCCACTTGCAAGATTAGTCTCGATTTCTTCCTTGGACAAAGAAAGACAGTGCTTATCATATACTGTAATCACCTTTTCGTCATCGCTTTCATCAATTGACTGCTTAAGTGAATCAAGACGCTCCTTATCGCAGAAACAGTAATATGCCTCGCCCTTTTCGATAAGCTCCTTGGCATACTTCATATAAATACCTGTCTTCATTCGCTCACTCTGAACATAAGGACCATATCCGCCATCCTTATCTGGACCTTCATCGTGAATAAGACCTGTCTTCTCCAGTGTTCTATAAATAATCTCTGTAGCACCTTCTACATATCTCTCCTGGTCTGTATCCTCGATACGAAGCATAAATGAACCGCCATCATGCTTGGCTACAAGGAATTCATAAAGAGCTGAACGAAGGTTTCCAACATGCATTTTTCCTGTTGGGCTTGGTGCGTAACGTGTTCTAATCTTTGTCATTTTCTTATCTCCATATATTAAATATTTTATGCAGTTCTTCTAGAATACCAGAAATAAATACCTGCAAATATAAGTCCAAATGGTATAAATACGATGATTATCAATGAAATTATATTAATGAATAATTCATTGATAAGTATTGTGTCATATCCATACTTCTTAACAGGAACAAGGCTGTCGTCAGTAGTACCATTAAGCTCATTAAGACAATTAATGAATACCTGCTGGTTGTTGCCATTGGCAGCACTGTCAACCTCATCCATAAGGAAGTAATCCGATGTAAATACAGCAATCTTGCTTACTCTGTCGGAATACTGCTTCGAAGCTATAACACCAAGTGCATAACAAGCTGTATCGTAATCATTGACTTCGGTATTGCCAGTTATATCAGTGAGTGCGTAAGCGTTCTCTGTAGTACGAAGAAGCACCTGTACATCAACATCAGAATTATCTTCTGTAATAATCATACCCTTGGAATAAGGCATATATACATAGTCATTACGCATATATGAATATATTCCCTTTGTATAATCTGTATCCATAATCTCTGGAAGCAAATAATACTGCTGAGAGTTATAGAAGCTTGTACCCTGCTCCATAACAAGACCTGGATGAATACTTATATTGTATGGCTCCAGAATACTGTAAAAATTAGTGAGCTCATCACTATCAGAATATGCCACAATAAACATGGCATTACCACCGTTACGAAGGTACGATACTATCTTACTCTTCTCACTGTCAGAATAATCCTTAAGTGGTCCAAGAATAAAAATACTTGATGCATCCGATGGAATAGTGTCATATGTAAGAAGGTTGATAGTCTCAAGTTCTATGTTCATCTTATCGAGCTTTCCCTTAAGACTACTAAGTCCATCATCAAATGCCATCTCATTATGTCCTGTAATACAGTATACCTTTGGATTCTGATTTCTTGACACATTACGAATTGCACCAATTACACGACCCTCTCCATCGTATCCTGTTACCTTATAGCTTGTAACAACATACTGCGCACTATCGGCATCATACTCATATTCATAAGTTGTTTCGTAGCAATCATAGTAATTAATCACCTTGGATTTATCGCCACATACAACAATAATACTGTTATCTGTTGGATTGGCCTCTGAATATGCACTGTAAAAATATGGATTCTCAGTTGGTGAAACCATTTGATAGGTCACCTTTCTTGAATAATCATCCATAGATTTAAGCGTATTCTCAACAACATCGTCCTTTGTATTAGTATCTGCTAGAAGATATAAATAAACATGTGTATCAAGTTCATCAAGAATTTTCTTGCTCTCACTACTCAGTGAATAAACCTTGTTATATGTAATATCTTTTGTTGTTGCAGACTCTGGAAGCATGTTCACGCCAACATTGACAGCGATTATTACTATAATCAGTACTGCAACACCAGATATATTTGTAATAGCACCAAGGATTCCCTTACTTCCAACATTCCATCTTCTCTTGTTGATGGCAAAGATAGCAAGAATTAATGCTATGGCGATTATTGATAAATAATACAGAACCCCTGGAAGTGACAATGTACCCTTGAAAAAGTTATTAAGAGACCATGTCAAATCAAATGCACTCAGAATTCTTGTGAGAATATTGCCTGTAACACTAATCAGGTTACAGATACCAGGAATCATTATCCCTACTAATAAAGAGAAAAATGAAAGAACTGCCGCAATTATCTGATTTTCTGTGAGGCATGAAATAAGCATACCTATTGCAATACATGCAGCACCAAATATGAAAAATCCAACAAGTGCCAGATTGTTCTCCATAATAGGTACTTCGCCATAAAACATTTGAAATATTGGATATATTCCAATTATGGCCACAACAACCGCATATACCGTAAGTAGTGCCAAGTATTTACCTAGTACTATCTTCCATATAGCAACAGGTGCTGTATAAAGAAGCTGGTCTGTTCTCTGCCTAAGTTCTTCAGCAAATGAACGCATAGTAAGTACCGGAATCGAAAATAATACGATGAGCATGATTCCGTTAAGCACATAATTGATATAAGGAAGGCCTGAAAGCATTCCGTAAAATCTAAAATACCATCCTGCAAAGAAAAGGTTCGCTGCCACAAAGAGCCAGCCTAACATTGAGGTAAAAAAGCCTCGAAGCTCTTTCTTGTATATAGCTCTCATTAGTTATCATCCTCCTCTTCCAATTCTTCATCATTTTCTATGATGCCTTCCTTTTTGAGGAGTTCTTTATAATAACTTTCACTGGTGAGTTTAAGATAAACATCCTCCAGAGAAACATAGCTAACATTAAGCTCTAATATTGTGAGCCCTGCCTCCTGACATTTAATGGAAACACTTTCACGAATATCAGCATGACGTTTTGCCATTACTCGAAGCTTAACCTGCCCGTCCTGTTCGCTTTCAATCTTATAGGTATTAATATCTTCAATACCTGCCAGAGCGTTCTCAGCACTTGAAGCATTACCTTTTACAACTAATGTAAATGTCTGAACCTCATTGTTCTGTTTAACAAGCTCAGCAGGCTCAGCACTGGCAACAACTCGGCCATGCGAAATAATAATTATTCGATCGCATACTGCTTCTATCTCACTTAAAATATGTGAACTAAGAATCACAGTATGATTTTCTTTTAGTTCTTTTATAAGATCTCTAATCTCAACAATCTGCTTAGGATCAAGTCCGACTGTTGGCTCATCAAGAATCAATATCTCAGGATCACCTATGAGCGCCTGTGCCAATCCCACTCGCTGCTTATAACCCTTTGATAAATATTTAATCACACGCGACTTAACAGTCTCAAGACCAGCCTTTTCTATTACCCTGCTAACCTCATCAGCTCTCTGAAACTTTAAAATCCCCTTGAGCTCGGCCACAAATCCAAGATACTCAAGAACTGTCATATCAGGATAAATAGGAGGAATCTCTGGAAGATATCCAATCATCTTCTTGGCCTTGATTGGCTCCTTTTGCATACTAACACCGTTAATTTCCACTGTACCGCTATTAGGAGCAAGATAGCCTGTTATCATATTCATTGTTGTACTCTTTCCAGCACCATTCGGTCCAAGAAAACCACATATACAACCCTTATCAATCGAAAATGTCACATCTTTGGCTGCGATATGATCACCATATACTTTTGTTAAATGCGAGACCTGAATCAAGTCTATGCCTCCTTAAACACATGCAAATTCTGAAGCTGTGGTATGTCACTTATAAGCTTATAAGCATCCGGATAATCACGTTTAATACGATTCACTATCCTTGTACAGAACTTCTGCTTTTCATCGTCATTATATTTCAATATATTTTTATGTCCCCATACGTGAGTGAAATATTCCTGATAACCTATATTCTCACCTACATCGAACATTGTTTTTATGTTTTTATTATATTTACTGGCAAGTATCGGAAGAAGTCGTTGCTCTGCAAATACCATATGCTTCAAATTATCGTTTTCCTCATCGGAATAATACATAAAGTCAATGGCCTTATCAGCATACTTATGGACAAATTCCAAATCACTAATGTATAGTAGTGCAGTATTAAGTGGTAATGTATCCCAGTCATAATCTTCCGGAAATTCATAGCCATTATTAAACTTGAAGAAATCTTTTTCAGGATATACTTCTGGTCTAATATGCTCTCTATGAATACCATATATGTCGCAATCAGTAATCAGTTCGTCAATATTCTTCCATACAATTAGGTCGAGGTCTATCATAACCATGGGCTTCGTAAGCTTCTTAAGCGCAAAAAGCTTTCCAGCAGCCCAGAAAACCTTTGAATTGATTTTTTCATCAACCTCAAGACGAGATATCCTATCTTCAAACAGACTACTTATACCTATCTCATCAAGAAAATCCCTGGCCTCTTCATCGCACAAAAGATATGCATCCCCGTTATGCTTTTGCCATTCTAAAACTGATAATGCAAATGTTAATATTTCATAATCAGTCATCTCGTATTTCTTATGATTATGAGTTCGCCTATAAGGCCCTGTCCATATTGAGTAGAAACCGTCCATATAACCCCGCTGATTATAACTATATCAAATTGAGCCCATATCCAAGATAGCCTATACCATAGACATCCTTATAGAAACTCTGCATATTAAACTCTTCAGGTTTAAGGCTCGTTTTAAAAGGAAGTGCACTTTTGGGACCAAAGTTACTTATGTCAAAGCCTTGCAAATCAAAACTTCCTGTATTAAAGCTGCCCAAATCGAAACTGCTTAAATTAAAACTACCTAAGTTAAAACTTCCCAGATTAAAACTTCCTAGATTAAAACTGCTTAAATTAAAGCTACTTAATTTAAAGCTCCCTAAGTTAAAGCTTCCTAGGTTAAAGCTGCCTAAATTAAAGCTACTTAGATTAAAACTACTTAAGTTAAAACTTCCTAAATTAAAGCCACTTAGACTAAAACTACCTAGGTTAAAGCTGCTTATATTAAAACTACCTAAACTAAAACTGCTTATATCAAAACTTCCTAAGTTAAAGCTGCCTATATTAAAAATAGCTAAGTTAAAACTTCCTATATCAAAACTTCCTATATCGAAACTACCCAGGCTAAAGCTGCCTAGATTAAAACTTCCTGTGTTCGACATAGCGTATGAGTCATCACTAGCGGATATATCTTGAGGCTTGTTAGCGTTCATGTTCTGAAAGCATATACCATCCGGTCTGGCAACACTCATCCCTATATAAGAAACCTGGTATATCTCATCTTCATTAGCAAGAAACATATAAGGAATTGTCACCTTGCCACCAACAGACTGCAATTTACCATAAACCCCAACACCCTGCATATTGGTATAGAATCTTATTGCGCTATCCTTATCGCACTCTATTGCATAGCCATATTCTGGATGAGGAGCATCAAGCAAGCTGTTAATCTCACCATTCCACACAATATATAGTCCATAGCTTGATGACTGACCATGATAGCCACATGGACCAAAGTAAGCATAGCCAACAAGCAAAGGGTCGCAGGCATTTATTCTATTGTCATAGGCCTCCATTTTTTCAATGGATTTTCTATTAAGTTCCTTATAAATTGTGCTCATATAACCCCTTCATCATATAGATATTTGACAACAATACTCCACAATGAAACTTATCTTATAATATACTCCAAAATGCCCTTATTTTCAAGAAAAAAGAAACCTGACAATGCAGGTTTCTTTTGAAAAATATACAATATATTGTAGATACCTTTTTATAGTAACATTTATCTATGGTCTGCAAGGAAGCAAAGAGCTATAGCACCAGGACCTGTATGAGAACCGATAACTGGTCCAATATAACTGATGAGGAAATTATCAAAACCAAACTTCTCTTTTACGCAATCAGCAACATACTGTGCATCTTCTAGACAATCGCTATGACTAATCATAATAATTTCATTTTTCTCTTTTGAATTATAGTCACCAATTCTCTCTTCCATCATCTCGATAAGATTATTAAGAGCTTTCTTACGGCCTCTCATCTTTCCAACATTGATTAGCTTACCTTCATCATTAACATGAATCATTGGCTTAATATTAATCATTGAACCAAGTACTGCGGAAGTCTTGGAAATACGTCCACCTCTATGAAGGTGATTAAGATCGTCTACTGTAACAACATGGGCCACACGGCACTTGTTATCCTCAAGCCACTTAGCTGTCTCTTCAACAGACTTTCCCTCATCTCTCATCTTAATAGCATAGTAAAGTATAAGTCCTTCTCCAACTGATGCACATACAGTATCAACAACTACAACATTGGCATCGGGATTTTCTTCATTAACTTCATTGGCAGCTATAACACCACTCTGATATGTACCACTAAGACCTGAAGAAAATGCAACATATAATACATTCTTATTTTCTTTTATCGCCTCTTCCATAACAGCCTTAGCCTGCTCTGGATTGACCTGAGAAGTTGTAGGAAGTGCGCCGCCTCTTATCTGCTTATAGAACTCCTCTTCTGTAATAACATTATTAATACCATCATATATAACGTCTTCAATATGGCATGACAGATGAAGTAACTTAACATCATGCTCCTTATAATAATTAAGTGGTAAATCACACGAACTATCAGTTATGATAACAAAATTAGACATATTGTCCTCCCAAACAAAATATTAAAAACTTGATTTACAATATTATGTAAATTATATCACACGACCAATCTAGTTTTCAATACTACTTAGAATGTTTATATATTCTAGATATTTTTCAGCTTTATTTTAGCTTTCTTTTGTGTATTTGTGTTCTTTTGTCATTAAATCAAAAAAGCATGAAGCAACTAAAACTCCATGCTTTATATTTTCTATTAACAAATTATGCTTTGCCTGTACTTCCAAAGCCGCCTCTATCCTGCTCTCCAAGTTTTTCAACCTCATTAAATTCTATGGCTGGCTGATTTTCCATTATACGGAACTGACATATACGATCATTAATATGAATTTCTGTATCTCTCATAGCGAGAACAGGCATAAACCACTGATCATTATCTCCTGAATATGTGTAATCAATAACACCCATGTGATTAGTCTGAATGATTCCAAAATTCTTGAATGTAGAGCTACGAGGTACAACATGAGCTTCATAGCCCTTAGGGAGCTGCATGCCAACTCCGAGAGGTATGAGCTTCCACTCTCCTTGCTTAAGTACTACATCCTCTGCTGCACGAAGATCTATCCAATCGGACTTACCATCAATATAGCAAAGCTTATCGATTTTATCTGAAAAATATTTTATCTTAATTTCCATATCTGGCTCCTATTATCTTAATGCACTTATCACATTAAATGACTTATGATCATCGCAATATAATACTGGTTCAATGGCCTCACTACTATGAAGCGTAGCCTTAACATCTATTACCTTCTGGTTTTTTGACCCCTTCCACATAAGGGTATTGTCCTTTTCTTCAATTTTGAATTCACCATCAATGACTACATCAAGGTATCTCATGAGTTCCATCTCGTAAATTTCGTTCCATGAGTAGCCTGTATAAAGCCACATAGTCTTTTTTGGATATTTCTCCTTTATTTCCTTGGCAAGAGCCAGGATTCCATCCTTATTGGCATGGTGAAGTGGATCACCACCTGAAAAAGTAATTCCTGATATATAAGACTTGTCTAATTGGTCAAATATTTCTTTCTTTGCATTATCATCAAAAAGAAGACCACCATCAGGATCCCAAGTAAATGGATTCTGGCACTCTTTACAACAGTGTGAGCATCCTGCAACCCACAAAACAACACGGAGTCCATCTCCGTTATTCATGTCATCTTTAGTTATATTATGATATCTCATATTAATTATTCCGCCCCATCTTACATTGATTTACGCTCAGCTATCTCAGCCATTTTAGCGTCATTTAATCTCGTATCACCATGAACTCGTGAATACGATAAATAACCGTTCATACGATCAATCTTTGTAAGATTTCGGCTTCCACATACAGGACACTCGTCCATCTCAAGCTCCTCGTGACCACAGTCGTCACAGTATGCAAGAGAAAGATTTACACCTTCATAGAAACCAAAGTCCATAGCACGACGAATAAGAGTCTTAACAGCCTCTGTATTGTAGTCGATTGGATACTTAACATACTGAATCTTTCCACCATTTAAAAGTTCCCAGAAACGATATTCAAGGTCCTGCTTCTCAATAGGAGTAATATCTTCAGAAACATGACAGTGGAATGAATTTGATACATACTCTCTGTCTGATACACCTTCAACAATTCCGTATTTCTTTCGGAACTGCTTAACCTGAAGACCACAAAGGTTCTCAGCTGGTGTTCCATATATAGCATAGAGGTTACCATCCTCAGCCTTATATTCATTGACACGCTTATTAATATGCTCCATAACCTCTAGTGCGAACTTACCATCCTCAACAAGAGACTTGCCATTGTAAAGCATCTGCATCTCATTAAGTGCTGTGATACCAAAGCTTGCTGTAGCAGCCTTAAGTAGAGGCTTGATTTTATCTGTAAGCTTGAGATTGCCATAAAGGAAACCTCCCTCACAGTATGCAAGTGGATTAGTTGAAGCTCTCATTTCTCCAAGGTACGCATAGGTACGTATATGAAGCTGACGAATAAGCTGTAAATAATAATCAAGTACTTCGTAAAAGTCTCTACTCTCCTGTCTAGCCTTCGCAAGAATCATTGGGAGGTGAAGTGATACTGCACCAATATTGAAACGACCCACAAAAATAGGTGCATCTTCCTCATCAGCTGGGTGCATACCGCCTCTTTCATACCAAGGCGAAAGGAATGCTCTACAGCCCATTGGAGAGATTACCTTACCATATTGCTTATACATTGAAGCAATATATCCCTTACCAGTAAGTGATAACCAGTCTGGATACATTGTCTTAGATGAACACTCTACACCTGCAAGGAATACATCCTCAAGTTCTCCACCTTCTCCATGAAGCTTTTCATCATAAAGAAATACAATCTTAGGGAAAAGTACAGGTTTCTTATGCTCCTTCTTACCCTGTCCCTTACGACGAACATTGAGCATAGAAATAGTAGCCTGTTTCTCAAAACGTCCTGTACCAATACCTGCTGTAACAGTTATAAATGGATAGTCACCTCGCGATGAAGCTACAGTATTGAACTTATACTCCCAACCCTGGAAGCCCTGCTCAAATTCCTTTTCAACATCCTTAAGAGCCTGATCCATGGCCTTTTCCTCATCGATACCAAGACCAACATATTTCTCTACATACTTGGCATAAGATTTCTCAGCATATGGTGCAAGAATCTTATCAACTTCTGGAACTGTAAAACCACCATACTGCTGACTTGCTGCAGAAAGAACAATATCACCAATAACATCAAATGCAACATCAAGAGTCTTAGGCTCGTTATACCAGATGTTACCCATCTCAAAACCGCCCTTTAATACGCTCTCAACATTGAATAAACAGCAGTTCATAGTATCACGACGCGCTGACATATCATGAATATAAATATACCCATCACGAGCTGCCTGAAGTTCTTCGGTTGTAAGGAAAAATTTCTGGTAAAGCTCTTTATTGAACTGATTAAATATAAGACTTCTTTTGGTAGATACAAGGGCTGAATCAGTGTTGGCATTCTCCTTATCACCAACATACATGATGGACTGAGACTTCTTGTAAACATCATCCATCATACGGACAAAATCCTGCTTGTAGTTACGATAATCACGATAGCTCTTGGCAACAATTGGCTTAACCTGCTCAAGAGCACTCTCTACTATGTTGTGCATAATAGGGATAGGAATACGATCAACGCCCATCTCATCAACTTTTTCAACAACATATTTACAGATCTGATGCTTCTCTTCCTCTGTAAATTCAGTTAACGCTCTGTACGCACTCTTTCCTACAGCGTTGATAACCTTTTGAACATTGAATTCCTCAAGACAATTGTCTTTTTTTACTACTTTTACAGCGTTTTTTGTCTTGTATAATTCCCCAAAATTCACTTCAGACATAGTTTCGACCTCTTCTCCCTTAAAAATATATATACTAAATAAAGAAAACATAAAAAGACATTACCACTAGATATTGTGGTAATGTCAATTATAAGATTACATAATATCAATTGTCAAGAAATATCCACCAGAAATATTACAAAAATATTAATAGAAAAATTAGAATCCTTTAACGGTGGGAATCATCGATAAAATCAAATCATAAATATATCAAACTAGGATTGATTATATAATTCTCCAAGGTACTCGTGATACGCTTTTTTTATTGAAGAAGGGCTTTCTATTTGCACGCCTTTTCCTAGCCCTGCTATCCAGCCATAAAACTGTCCAGATGCAGCCACATCCATGGTTGCCAGAAAATAATCTCCGGCGCCACGTATTGAAACATCTTTACCAAATCTGTCAATCACAACATCTAGTAGTGGCATTGGGAACTTAATGGATACCCTGGTCATATCACCATTAAACATATTAAAACTGCTCTTAGTATATTCAGCGATATCAAAATTCTTAAACAAATCGCCAAACTGTCTTGGCTCATTGTTTATTTCAATATTTTTCATTCTATCAACACGATAATGACGAATAGCACCATATTTATGATCTACAGCAATAAGATAATAATTTTCATTATTCCAGGTAAGATAATAAGGACTAACCGTATAAACCGCACCATCATTCTTATATTCCTGCTCCTTATTGACCTTATAACGAGTAAGCTTAAAACTTATGGAATTGCCCTGATTAATTGCTGTGTGAATATCATCAACATTGTAGAATACGTTCTCATTCTCACTTTTTGCTCGGCCTATAACATACACATCACGTGAAAGTTCCTTGGCACTATGCATATTAGTTAAGGTCTCAAGCTTTTTGATGAGACTACGAGATTTTTTGGTAGTGATAAATCTTGATGCCTGAACCATATCAACTAAAAGCTTAATCTCGGCTAGCTCAAAATCATCAGATAAAAGATAATAGCCACCATTATTCTTGGTTTTGGTAAGCATTATTTCCATACCAAAATCGCGTAAGCTCTCTATATCACTATAGATAGTCTTACGCTCCACACTTATATCGTATTCTGATAAACGTCTAATCAATTCAGATGCTTTGATTGGATGATTCTCATCCGTCTCTTCTCTTAGAATTTTAGCGATGTATAGAAGTTTTAATTTCTGATTTTCTGATTTTGGCATAATTAATATAAATTAACTACTGCTCGGATGTAGTTTCTGGCTGGATTTCTATTTCTGCTTTCTTATTCTTATTTTTTCTAACAGAAAATCCGATTGTAAAAGCTATAATAATAGCTGCTATAAATACAAAATATACTACTGTATATGATGCAAGCCAGCTAAGAAATGCCATTAAATTATTCATTACTGTATCCTCCAATACTAAAAGTATCTATGGTTATGTTAACATTTCAGTCCCATCATCGTCAAGAAGATTACCACCATCTGCGGCACTTGTTGCTAACATATCACATTTTTCGTTATATAAATGGCCGTCATGCCCTTTTACCCAAGTAAATGTCACACTATTATGCCTGTCTACAGCAGCCTTAAGACGCTTCCACAGTTCCACATTCTTGACCGTTTCATTCTTACCGCGTTTCCAACCCTTTGCTATCCAGCTATCAAGCCAATGCTGATTAAACGCATCTGTAACATATTTGGAATCACTTACAACCTCAACCTCACATGGGCGACTGAGCGCTTCCAAACCAACTATAACAGCCATTAATTCCATTCTATTGTTGGTTGTTTTTTTATAGCCAGCGCTGAGTTCTTTCTCATGACGTATTCCCTTACTATCTGTGAATGTAAGTACTGTTCCATATCCTCCTGGGCCATCAGGGTTTCCTCTAGCTGCTCCATCTGTATATATTGTTACCTTAGCCATATGCTCTCCTAATCCATACTCCAGTTTCCTGTTTCTTCAAAACGTGTTGCCATTTTTCTTGCCTTTTCAACCAACTCACCATCTATACCTAAGTTACCCAGTAATCTAATGGCATTCCTGCTGGTAGTCGGGCCTTCTATAAGCTTGTATGTAAAAAGTATATCATCACTATTATTCTGCTTTGCCTCTTCAAAATGATAATTGTCCAAAATATCACGAAGAAGCTGACTAAGCTCCATATCATGTGTCGCAAATATACATACAACCTGATGAGCAATGAGATATCTTATAACCTGACTGGCTGCCGCAATACGTTCTATTGTATTAGTCCCCTTAAGTACCTCGTCAACAAGACATAATACCTTGTCACCTTCTTCTTTAGCTTCATCAAGTATTCTTTTTATAGCCTTAATCTCTGTCATGAAAAAGCTATCACCCTTTTTCAAACTGTCTTTAAGTGTCATCGAAGAATAAACTCTATGAAATGGCATTTTATAGCTTTCTGCACAAACAGTATTTATGGTCTGCGCCATAATAACTGCATTACCAAGAGCTCTTAAATATGTGGACTTACCTGAAGCGTTGGCTCCTGTAATAAGCATACCGCTGCGAAGAAGCACTCTATTTTTAACAGGATCACTGAGAAGCGGATGATACAAACCTTCTATGAGGCTTGCTTCTTCGCCTTCATTTTTTTCTATGAACTCAGGTCTACACCAATCCTTCTGACTTTCTCGATAAGAATCAACTGCAAGAGCCGCTTCTACTAATCCTACAAGATCATAAAGTTCACGTATCTCGGCGCTCTTAGTCCTTATTCTTTTCTCAAGACTATAATATAGCAATATATCAATATGGAAAAATAAATTGATATAAAGAACTATCGATGATAAAAATCCTGTATTGGCAGGTGCGCTAAGGAATACATATCTAGAACCTATAAGAGCCTTACCAATAGAAGTATTTTTCTTATTAATCGCACTTAATATTTCTTCTAGTTTAGAGCATTTCTTCCCGCCACCAGAACCATTTATTCCAGCTCTACCACTGTTAGCACTGTTGCCACTACTACCAATAGAAACAATATTCTTTCCGATATCAACAAGCTTAACAATATAAAATGCAGAATCAAGGAATGTATGAATATTCGTCTTCTCACTAAAATACATGGATATAGTGGTAAAAATAAATACTAACATACATATCGATCCAAAAAGAATCTTATCCAGAAGCAGTAAAATAATGGCAAGAATAAATAAACAATAGCATGCAATATGCCTCAAATAACCTGATTTACCACCAGCTCTATCATCATCAAGAAACTTATCTATATCAACGGTTGTTTTCTTTCCAAGACATTCATACTGATATCTATACTGGTTTCTTATCTCTTCATTTTCATTGAAGAATCTCATAAGCTCTTCGAAATCATCAAGCTCCTTTTTAGGCAAACGGCCACGCATAAACTGGTAATACAAATATTCCTGGCCTATGCAAGAAGATGTATGATTAACTGACGCAAATATTCTATCAAGCTCCATATCACCTGCAGTGATACTATCGATATGATATGTGCTTTCTAAAGAAGCCTTATGATGAGTAAGTAAATTAATACCAGATGCCTTGGTATTTCTCTTTTTACCATACTCTTTTTTTATTTTCTCAAATAATTCTCTACGTGACCTTCTGGCTGATATTATCCCAATAATTATAATAACTACCATGAAAAACAAGGTCATAAGAGGAAGCAATGCCCTTCCGTCCTGTAACATAATCTAGCACTCCATTACTGATTAATAAATTCTGGTCCAAAACTGTCAGGTAACAAATCTGACAAAGAATATACTTTGTAATCGTCCTCGGACCTCGCAACGATAACAACGAGCTTATCAGGATTAGCAAACTCTCTTAAAACCTGACGACATATACCACAAGGGAAAGCATATCCTGTAAGAGGAATATCCGAATCCTTAGGTCCTCCAACAATAGCTATGGCCACCAATTGACGTTCACCTTCACTCACAGCCTTAAATACCGCTGTTCGTTCGGCACAGTTAGTTGCCCCATACGAAGCATTCTCTATATTACAGCCCCTATAAATCTTACCACTTCCTGCAATAAGTGCTGCACCAACCATATAATTAGAGTATGGTGAATAGGATTTTTCTCTTGCTTCAAGAGCTGCGCCAATAAGTGACTTAATCTCTCTCTCTTCCATTTGTCCCCCTCCAATATAACTTCAATCATAAAGGAATGTATAATCTTCACATCCTAAACATAAGAAAAGGGTACGCATAGCGTACCCCTTAACAAAACATATTTATTTAACTTAATGCTTTACGGAATACTTCCCTAATAACCTCTTCATCAAAAGGCTTAGTAACAAATTCAAAGGCTCCAAGCTTAATAGCTTCAACTACATTGCACTTCTGACCTGCAGCTGTAACCATAATAACCTTGGCCTTAGGGTTAATCTCCATAATATCCTTAAGAGCTGCCACGCCATCTTTGACTGGCATTGTGATATCTAATGTAACAATATCAGGATTAAGCTCCTTGAACATTGTAACTGCTTCTTCACCATTAGTTGCCTCACCAACTACCTGATTGCCCATATCCTCAACAATAACTCTAAGAATTCTTCGCGATGTTCTAGAATCATCTACTATAAGTACGTTTGACATTGTTCCAATTCCCTCCTAATTAATTGCCAAAAACATCTTGACATCACGCCCATCAATTGTAATAGGCATTACTGCTATCTTGGTAGCATCAATTTTTTGATTACCAGTTATAAGCTCTGGTGGTAAAAGCTCCACATTAACTTTCTGATAACTAATAGTTGTAGCATATAAACCATTAATAATATTAATGAATTCTGCAACTGAATCAAGTGCATCCTCATCAACCTTATCAAAGTGGTCTTTAGCATATGCATCAGCAATAACCAGTAATGAATCCTCCTGACCTACAAAACCAGTCTTAACACTAAAATCACCAACAAGAGCCTGAACAGCATAATCTGAAATATCCAGACTATCAACTACACACCCCTTTGATATACAGATATTTGATGATATAAGTCTATTGATAGTTCTAATACCTACCGCCAATATTTCGGCATACTTATCATCAATATCAGGTGTGAATAATGGTATTATTCTATCGATATCATCGGACTTAATATCCTCTATTACTGCTGCGTCAAATCCACATGAATCTACATATGCCTTAAGCTCAGCTTCAATATCGTCCATCGACATAATACCCTGCTCTGTTACAAGCTGACAGAACTTAAGGTATGTATTACCCTGAAGTCCAAGTAACTGTCCAACCTGATCATTAGTAAGATATCCAAGTTCTACTGCTATATCACCAAATCTCTTATCCATAACAGCCTGCTTGCGATTGATTTCTTCAGACTGCTTCTCTGTAATCATCTTCTCTGAAACTGCGATAAAACCAAGCTTCAATCTCGAACTTGCCTGAGCTTCCTTAAGTCCAGCAAGCTGTTCGCTTGTCATTCTATTTTTCCCCACTAAATAATTACCGAATAAATCAAAAAACATAAAGTAACCTCCAATTCCAGTAATCTATTATTTAGTATACATAAAAACTCGCCTAATTTCAAGCAATTTACACATATTTAGTGGCATTTTCGAGCCATTTTTGTTCACTTTTATTTAAAAATGGACTAATTTGACGTCTTACAAGCTTATGATACTCATTAAGATATTCAATATCTTCACTAGACATATAATTAGTGTCTATTGCATCCAAATCAATGGGGGCAAGTGTCAATGGTTTAAACTTTAAGAAATCACCATCAGACGAACTCATAGCTTTAGTCACAAGCAGTATATTTTCAATACGAATACCATACTCACCTTCAATATATACACCTGGTTCATCGGATACTATCATGCCTTCCTTAAGCTCAGCTTCAACACCATTTCTTGGTTTCTGCCAGCCTATTCTATGAGGTCCCTCGTGGACTCCCAGACAAAATCCAATGCCATGACCTGTTCCACACTTATAATCAATGGCTCTGCGCCATAAAGGCCCACGGCTTAATATATCAAGATTTCTACCTGTGCAGCCTTTCATAAATACAGCATTCATGAGCCTAAGCATACCACATACCGCCAGTGTATAATCTCTCTTGACTTTATCTGATATTGCTCCAACCACTATGGTTCTAGTAACATCTGTTGTACCTGTTCTATACTGACCACCACTATCTACAAGCAGCATACCCTCAGGCTTAATAACTGAAAAGCTTTCCTCTGTTGCTTCATAATGCATCATCGCAGCATTTGAACCATACGCAGCTATTGTCGGAAAGGATAATTCTATAAAATCAGGTAGCTTGCTTCTTAGCTTGTCAATATAAGCTGCTGCATCGAGTTCACTAAGTCCAGCACCTGCATGCTCTTTAATATATTTTATAAATCTTGTTACAGCCACGCTGTCCTGTAAATACGCGTTAGTAAGGTTTTTAATTTCAGTTCTATTTTTTACAGCCTTCATGTTTTCTATAATAGAAGGCTCAGCTTTTCCTCTACCCGACTCATCAATTATCTGGAACAATTTGAAATTGAGCGAAGCTTTATCGTATCTAATTGTACCGCATGTATTCTGAATATATTCTGAAAGAGATGTCTCCACATCCAAGTACTCTCTAATAGATACACCCTGACTCACAAGATATTTCTTAACTGATGGTGTAATTGCAGATTTATTGATATACAAATAACAATTATCCTTATCAAGAAGTAAATAAGAATAACAGCATGGATTACATTCTATATCATCGCCTCGTAAGTTAGTAAGCCACATAATATCATCTAGCTTAGAAACAAATATAGCATCCTTTCCAAGCTCACTTCGAACTCTTCTTATCTTCTTGGTCAAAGACTGTCCCGTATACTTTTCGTCAAGTATAAAAGCTTTGGAATATACTATGGCTGGTCTATCCTTCCATAATGTATCGCCATAATTAATATCAAAACATGAAAAGGCCCTTTTAGTACGGCATATGCCATCAATATATGAGCCTAAATCACTGGATATAAGCATACCATCAAAGCCTATCTTTTCACCCTTTTTAATAGTATTCTTAAGGAACTCACGAACTGTTGGCACACCCTTTTCACCCATTTTCAAGAGTGTTATACCTTTATATAATTCACCACTTGCCTGCACAAAATACCTGCCATCAGTCCATAAGAATGCCTCATCGTGGCATACTAATAACAAGCCGTTACTGCCAGTAAATCCCGAGAAATACTGGCGCAGCTTGTAATAATCACATATATATTCGCTTCCGTGTGGATCAAAGGTATCAACAAGATAATAATCGATACCATCATGAATCATTTGTTCTCTGATTGATTTTAGAATATTCACATTATCTACCTATAAAAATTGATATAATTATCTATCTCTATAAATATGGAATGTAAGAAAATCCGTATTTTTAACATGGTAAAAAGCTTTATCCGCCTTGTTAAGGTATTCATCAAAGCTTCCTACAGAGCATATAAGTGCACTTCCTGCCTTTACACTCGTTGCAAGCTTATTACCATCCTCAAGATTAATCTCTCTTGAAAGATACTCCACAAGATTCATAAGAATGTTGCTAAGTTCAACCTCATCAACATGATCTGTAAGAGCTATCATATACTCACCATCAGCAATCTTACATGCCATACTATTACCATATGAACTATTGTTGAAATACTCATGGAGATAATCCAAATACGCACTATATTCCTTGGCACTAGCCTTCTCTCTCATCTCAATCTCATTTTCTATTGAAAAGAGTATTATAGCACCGCCCTTGTTACTTGCCACATGACTACTCATGGTTTTCTTAACATATTCGTAGTTATATAGTCCTGTAGATGCATCCTTGTCAGCTTCTTCAAAAAGTCCACGACGCATCTCATCCATCATAAGTACTTTTTCAATACGGCTAAGCATTACTTCTTCTTCGAAAGGCTTTGTGATAAAATCAAGTGCCCCAAGCTGAAGTGTCTTTATCTCACTTTCTCTCTGCTTATCAGCAGTGAGAAAAATGATTGGAATATTGGCTGTTTCAGGATTCAGTTTTATTTCTTCCATAGTCTGATAACCATCCATTTCAGGCATAAGAAGATCGAGGAGTATCAAATCAGGGATACTCTTCTTCAAAAAAGCCAGCGCCTGTTTACCACTTTTAGCCATTGAAACCTGGTAATAAGGCTGCAATACCTGGCCTGCCATTTTAAGATTGGTTGTATTATCATCAACTAATAAAATATGCTTCATATTATATTCCAAGGAAAGATGTAACTGCCTGCTCCATTTCGTTCTTTTCACATACACTAGTATGAAGAACTGGTGCGTTACGAATATCGTCTACTGCCTTTGGTACAGCAACGCTAGCAACCTTCTCAAGTTCATCAATAAGTGCGAAATCATCCATTGATGCATACTTATCATCAATAGCGCTCATAACAGAACCCATGAATTTATATGGGCTGGCTGTTGAAGCTATAACTGTAATTGTGTCATCACCTGAAGCTTTCTTATAGTCTTCATATACAGCACCTGCTACAGCTGTATGTGTATCGATAACATAACCACATTTATCATAAAGATCTTTAATCATCTTGGCACATCTTTCTTCAGAAGCATAGCCTCCTTCAAAATCTGCAAGATTAGCCTTCATTTCATCTGTAATAGTATACTTACCCACACTCTTAAGCTCAGCCATAAGTGCTGCATTCTTCGAAGCATCATTACCAGCGATGTAATAGATAAGTCTCTCAAGGTTACTAGAAATAAGAATATCCATTGATGGAGAAGATGTAAGGATAAACTCTCTATTTCTATCATATTCTCCTGTCTGGAAGAAATCATAAAGAACCTTATTATCGTTGGATGCGCAGATAAGCTTTGCAATAGGAAGTCCCATATTCTTTGCATAAAATGCAGCAAGAATATTACCAAAGTTACCTGTAGGAACAACTACATTCATCTTGTCACCAGCTGCAATCTTACCTTCCTTAAGAAGTGTACCATATGCATATACATAGTAAGCAATCTGAGGAACAAGACGACCTATATTAATGGAGTTTGCTGATGAGAATACATAACCATTGGCTGCAAGCTTAGCCTTAAGTGCCTCATCACCAAACATCTCCTTAACACCTGTCTGAGCATCATCGAAATTACCCTTAATTGCAACAACTTTAACATTGTCACCCTTCTGAGTAACCATCTGCTTCTCTTGAATCTTCGATACACCATCCTTAGGATAAAATACTACAATACCTGTTCCTGGTACATCTGCAAAACCAGCTAAAGCAGCTTTACCTGTATCTCCTGATGTAGCTGTGAGGATAATAATCTTTTCTTTAAGGTTATTCTTCTTAGCTGATGTTGTCATAAGATGAGGTAATATTGAAAGAGCCATATCCTTAAAAGCAATAGTAGCACCATGGAAAAGCTCAAGATAATAAGCACCATCTGCATATACAAGTGGAGCGATTTCTTCTGTATCAAACTTGCTGTCATATGCATTGTTAATACAACTACGAAGTTCCTCCTCTGTGAAATCAGAAAGAACAAGCTTCATAACCTGATATGCTGTTTCCTTATAATCCCAATCCTTAAGCTTATTAATATCAAAATCAAAAGCTGGGATTGTATTTGGAACAAATAATCCTCCATCATCAGCTAATCCCTTTAAAATAGCCTCTGATGCCTTGTAAAACTTTGAACCATCTCTTGTACTACTGTATAAAACTTCCATCACAATACTCCTATAAATAAATATATTTCAAAGTAAGAAATCTCACTTTATAAACTAATAAATTCCAACCAGGAAAGTAATAACAATCATCATAATAAGACCAAAGGTTGCAATAACATTAAGAACTAAGCCTGCGATACCAAGACCTTTACCAGCTTCACCATTTTCGTCAGCCTGTCTAATACCGATAACAGAAACTATGATACCAACAATAGATAAAACACCACAGAAAAGACCACATGTAACCAGTGATACAATACCCATAATCAAACCAACAAGACAACATGTATTCGTCCTATTGCTACTTGCAGGTGCTGGATTTGGATTATATACACTGTTATAATCCACGTTATTATTATAGCTACTATAGTTATTATTTCCTGTATTATTGCTATAAGAACTATTATTGCTATAATCACCAGGGTTACTGTATGAATTAGTATTGCTATACGATCCTGGATTGCTATATGAAGAAGTATCTCCATAGCTATTTGTTCCTGAATTCACAGAACCATTATTCTCTGGCACATAAGCTTCATATTCTTGTCCATCAACAATAACTGTTGGAGCTTTACCTGTTCCACCAATTGGCTGTCCCTGCATCATAATAGGCTGTTCTTGCCCATCAACAGTATCAAAATATCCATCAGGAATTCTTGCGCCACAATAACCACAGAAAACCGAACCATTAATCAAATCTGTTCCACACTCAGGACACTTTGCCATATACAATCCCCTCTCATATGTATAAATAATCTGTTATATTATATCAAATCAAATAAAAATCTACAATAAATGTAATCTTCCATATTTTATGAGCAAATCCCCTATAACCTTGTACAAAATAGAAAAATATTGTTTAAATGTATCATCTTAACATATAAAAAGCGGCCATGATTTCATGACCGCTTAATATAATCAAATATTAAAATTCAATTAAACAGGATATGCTCCGTTCTTTGAATCAGCACTCTTAGCGTCAACGCCTGTCTGCTGAGCTTCACGATACTTGAAGAAGTCTGTAGCAACCTGTGGGAAAAGAGCGTATGAAAGAACGTCCTCGTCCTGCTGCTTGTACTGCTTCATTTCTGCTTCGATACCTGCTAACTCTGGCTCTGTATGGCCTGTTGCTTCTGCTGAACGAGCTGTAGAACGCTTCTCGCCTGGAATAACCTTAGCGATAACTTCCTCATTCATAGGCTTAACTGTTGCACCATAGTTACCACGAAGAAGATCCTTGAACTCACCTGTAGCCATCTTATATCTCTCGCCCATAAGAACATTGAAGATAGCCTGTGTACCAACGATCTGTGAAGAAGGTGTAACAAGTGGTGGCTCACCACAGTCCTTACGTACTCTTGGGATTTCCTCAAGAACTTCGTTGAACTTATCTTCTGCACCCTGCTCCTTGAGCTGGCTAACCATGTTAGAAAGCATACCACCTGGTACCTGGTAAAGAAGTGTCTTAATGTTAACACCAAGAACCTTAGTGTTCATAAGTCCACTCTTTAAGCACTCATCTCTATATGGAGCAAAGTGATTAGCAATCTTAGCAAGTTCATTCTGATCAAATCCTGGATCATATGGTGTACCCTCGAATGTCTTAGCCATAACTTCTGTAGCTGGCTGAGATGTACCGAGAGCAAATGGTGAAATAGCACAGTCAATAATATCAACACCTGCCTCAACTGCCATAAGATAAGGCATTGAAGCAACACCTGAGGTGTAGTGTGTATGAAGCTGTACAGGAACCTTTGTACTCTCTTTAAGTGTTTTAACAAGTTCCTCAGCCTTGTAAGGTGTAAGAAGACCGGCCATA
>JAZRXF010000015.1:0-44944 GCA_045600085.1 Lachnospiraceae bacterium | reverse complement strand
CTTACCAGCATGCTGGCGGTTTCATTTCTGTTGCACTTTCCTGAGAGTCACCTCTACCGGACGTTATCCGGCATCCTGCCCTACGAAGCCCGGACTTTCCTCACGCCTTGCGGCCCGCGATCGTCCACCCTTCTCATATTTTATTATTTATACTGGGAACACACTTCCGCCCACGAACTCACGCACAAGTGAATTGTTAGGAAGATGTTCACTACTTACACCAAGGAAATACTCAAGGAATTTAAGTAATCTCTTGGCCTCGAAATATTCTGGTTCATCTGGCCCTATTGCAAATAATAGAGGCTCTGCGAACTGCTTTAATACTGCAAGCTCATATATAAGAGCTGAGTTAAATGTTGCATCGGCACTTTCCTGGAATGGGAAGATATTCTCCTCCTCACCTCTTCTAACTGATGGCCACATTCTAATTGTTCCCTGAGCTGATGTTCCTCGTGTTCTGGCATCACGTACCATACGACGAAGTAATCTTCCATCAGTGGTTGCTATTCTATTATGCTCATCAACATTAAGACATGTTAATGCACTAATATACACCTTATACTTTGATTCCTTAGGAAGCGCGTAGCTCATCTTGTCATTAAGACCGTGGATACCTTCTATTACAAGGATATCATCCTTACCAAGCTGCTTGTAGTTACCCTTATATTCACGCTTACCTGTTTTAAAATTAAAGGTTGGAAGTTCAACCTTCTCTCCCGCAAGAAGCTTAAGCATATCATCATTGAACTGCTTTGTATCAATGGCCTCAATACACTCAAAGTTGTAATTACCATTCTCATCAAGAGGAGTATCCTCTCTATTAACAAAGTAATCATCTACTGGTATTGGATGAGGCTTAAGTCCATAAGAAGCAAGCTGTATAGACAATCTGTGAGAAAATGAAGTCTTTCCTGATGATGAAGGGCCTGCAATCATAACAAACTTAACACCACCACGCTCATATATATCCTTAGCTATCTCAGCTATTCTACGCTCCTGAAGCGCTTCCTGAACCATAATAACATCACTTAAATCACCGCTACATATCTTATCATTAAGATCTCCAACAGTATCGATTCCAAGCTTCTGTCCCCATTTTGTTGCGGTCATCATAGCACCGTAAAGTTTTTCTAGTGGTTCATACTCTGGTACACCATGAAGATTCTTCTTATCTGGCATTACAAGCATGAAACCATCTTCATATTTTACGAGATCAAAATATGGTGCATAAGACGTACTTGGAAGCATATAGCCATAGAAATAATCTGGATATCCATCAAGCTCATATACATTAACAAATGAACTTCTTCTATACTTGAAGAGTTTAACCTTGTCCATCATTCCATTGTCAGAAAACAGTTTTACTGCATCATCAATAGAATATGTTTTCTTTACGATAGGAAGGTTTTCCTCTACAATCTCCTTCATACGTGCCTTAACCTTAGATATAAACTCCTCGGTTATCTCGAGTCCACCCTTAGGGCTCACGTAATATCCTTTACCAATGGCAAACTCAACCTTAACAAACTTAGTTTTATCCCCGCCAAGAACATCATCAATTGCCTTAACCATTATGAGTATTACCGTTCTTTGATAGGTCTTACGTCCCATCTCATCTTTACGTGTAACAAATGATATCTCAGCACCATCCTTCGCTTTTTTGAAGAGTTCCTTTGGCTTACCATCTTCGATTACAAGTGCAATAAGGTTATCATACTCAGCCTGAAAATCACTGGCTACCTTCTCATAGGTAATATCGCTATCGTATGAAAGCTCTTTTCCATTAATCTTAAGTGTTATCATAATGAATACCCCCAATCTTTATGATTATTATACGTATACAAAAGGAAGCTCTTCCTTAGCTCGTATCACTTTAATATTTTTAAATTCATTATTTATATAATCTTTCATAAAATCAATAAATATTTTTTCAAGATTATAATGTCCTGCGTCTATGATGCATAGCCCTCTGGACACGCTATCTATTCCAACATGGTGTGATATATCACCTGTTATAAGTACCTGTGCACCTTTACTTATAGCATCATCTATTGCATCGGCCCCAGAACCAGGGCAAATGGCTGCAATATCTATCTTGGTCTTCAGATTACCAAATACTTTGACATAATCAATATGGAAAACCTCTTTTACATAATCAGCACAGGCTGCCAGTGTCATTCTGCTAGGAAGCATACCAACGCGGCCTATTCCCTCCTTGGAAATGGAATCTTCAAAGGTTGTCATGAGAACACTTGGATTAGCTAAATCCAGGATATCAGCGGCTTCATCAGCCATTCCCATAACATCAAAATTGGTATGCATGACATATAGAGAGATTTTATTTTCTATGAGTCTTGTAACTCTTCGCCCTATAAAGTCCTGATCTGACACTTTCTTTATTCCCTTAAAAATAAGGGGATGATGAGCTATAATCATGTTCACTTCATTTTTGATGGCCTGTTCAACAACGGAATCAGTAACATCAACGCAAACAAGTATTTTTGAAACTTCAGTGTCTAATCTACCGCAGTTAAGCCCACTATTATCCCAGCCTTCCGCAAACATTGGCGGCGAAAGTGACTCCAGCTTATTTATTATTTCACTAACTTTCATTTAGTTCTCCGTAACAAGTTCAAGTGTTTTATCAATAATATCAATGTCTCGTGACAGTTCCGCTACTCGGCTCATGATTCGCTCATCGCTTTTTCCTGAAAGTCTAGCTTTGATATCAGATAATACAGCTTTTTGCTTCTCGAGATATTCCCGAAGTACAGTATGCTTCTTTCTTATAAGCACTGGACCATACAATGCTTCGATATCACTAAGAACCTCTTCCTTGCTATCATCCTTAATGGCACGAATAAGCTGATAATATTTACCATCCTCTTCGAGCATTTCCTCATCATCAATACGAAATCCCGCTTTGGTGATGTATTGCCTCACAGTATCAAGGTCCGACTGCGCTCCCAGAACCAGTTGCTTAACCAATCCAAGCTTATCCTTTCCTGCATCCAGTATATCACGTACAAGCATACCGCCCATACCTGCGATAACAACTGTGTCAGCCTCGCCTTTTTCAAGCTTATCAAATCCACTAGATAGTCTTGTCTCTATTTTAGTTTCATCACCATACAGAGCGATATTTTGATTAGCTAGCTTTAATGGTCCTGCATTGATATCCATTGCAAGAGCCTTGTCAAACTTGCCGCTATTAGTAAGTGTAATACTCACATATCCATGGTCACAGCCTATATCAGCAACTACCTGACCTGGCTCACACAAATCACATATTGCTTTTAATCTATTTGATATTTCCATAATTAATCAAGGTAATCTCTGATTCTCTTTGATCTAGATGGATGTCTGAGCTTTCTAAGTGCCTTGGCTTCAATCTGTCTAATACGCTCTCTTGTTACATTGAACTCTCTACCAACTTCCTCAAGAGTTCTTGCTCTACCATCAACAAGACCAAATCTAAGTGATAAAACCTTACGTTCTCTTTCTGTAAGTGTATCAAGAATCTCATTGAGCTGCTCGTTAAGCATTGTTCTTGCAGCTGCATCAGCTGGAGCAAGTACATTTTCATCTGGAAGGAAATCACCAAGGTGGCTGTCTTCCTCTTCACCGATTGGTGTCTCAAGAGATACAGGATCCTGAGATATCTTCATAATCTCACGAACTCTCTCCTCGCTCATATCCATCTGAGCTGCAACTTCTGCTGGAGATGGTTCTCTACCAAGCTCCTGAAGAAGCTGACGGTTAACACGTACAATTTTATTGATTGTTTCTACCATATGTACAGGAATACGAATTGTTCTTGCCTGGTCAGCAATGGCTCTAGTGATAGCCTGTCTAATCCACCATGTAGCATATGTAGAGAACTTAAATCCCTTTCTAAAGTCGAACTTCTCAACAGCCTTAATAAGACCAAGATTACCTTCTTGGATAAGGTCAAGGAATAACATACCACGACCTACGTAACGCTTCGCAATGGATACTACAAGACGAAGGTTCGCCTGTGACAATTCCTTTGCTGCATCCTTACCATCCTCGATAATCTCATTATTAGCATCGATTTTCTTCTTAATGCTCTTTTTCTTATTGGCATTGGTCTCTGCATCATACTGAGCCTGAAGTTCTTTATTTTCCTCTTCCTTGGCCTGACCAAGTTCCATTCTCTTGGCAATCTCAATCTCTTCATCAGCTGAAAGGAGCTGAACTCTACCAATTTCCTTGAGATACATTCTAACTGGATCTTCAATACTTACGCCATCACCTAGCGATTTTTCAAGACTTTCTACTGATAAATCAAGGTCCTCAGTATCCTCAAATACCATATCGTCTTCTGGCATATCATCTTCAGCTGGCTGCTCAATCTTAAGAACGATTTTATTCTTATCAAGAGCTTCCCAGATCTTATCAAAATCCTCTTCCTCAAGTCCTAGCTCTGCAAAGTTAGCAATGACTTCATTGTACTCTGCATAACCTTTCTTCTTAGACGCTGTGATAAGATCCTTTATCTTCTCGTCAAATTTTACCTGTGTAGCTTCATCCATTTTTTAGTCCACCTTTCAACTACTTATAATTTTGCTTTAGTTTTTAGAATTTCCAGTTCCTTTTTACTTTTAAGGAGCTGATTAACAATTGTGATGTCCTTATTCGGAACACCTGTATAGTAAGCTATCGAGCCCGATTTAACCGCTATGACCACATCTTTTAAGGCCTTTTCTGCTTCTTCTATGGTTTCTATGGCTTCTAGCTTAGTATTAAATATTTCAGCCACGCTTCTTTGCTGCTCAACATCTTCAAAGCTGTCTATTATGGCTGCTGGATTCAGGTTATTGTTTTCCAGTCCCTGAAACATAAGGCTAGCCACTTTCTTGTAGAGTTCATCAACAAAATCGTCAACTGAAATATATTCTTTTATTTTGTTATATAACGAGTTGTCTTCTATCAAATATGTTAGAAGAAGTCGTTGTGATTTTTTAATACCATCCTCAGCGGTCATCTTTTTTGTTCCGCTTCGAAGTGTTATTGGCATCTGGGAATTCTCCGTGGTTATAATATTTTGAGAATGCTTATATACCAGCTTTTTCATGCTATCTTTTGGTATACTAAATGTTCTGCACACCGCATCAAGATAGTTTTCTCTCTCCATATCCTCACTGAATACAAGAAGCTTTCTAGCCACCTCATTATGATACCTGGTAAGTTCTTCCGGATCCTGAAGATTGTATTTTTCCTTGGCCTTTCGAACCTCGTACATAAACCCATTCTCAGCTTCATCAATCCTCTTTTGGAACTCTTCACTTCCAAGGTTCTTGATAAATTCATCTGGATCCTTATATGGCTCGAGGTTAATAACCTTACATCCAAGTCCTGCCTCTCGCAATATTCCTATATTACGAAGCGCCGCCTTAACTCCAGCACCGTCACTGTCGTAGGCTAATAGCACATTCTTGGTATAGCGCCTGATTAAAACCGCATGTCCACTTGTAAATGCTGTTCCAAGGGATGCTGCTGCCTGCGTAAATCCAGCCTTATGCATGGCTATAACATCCATATATCCTTCACAAAGGATTATCTGATCCTTTCGTGACATTCTTGCTTTATCAAGAGCATAAAGATTATTGGATTTACTAAATATATCTGTCTCAGGGGAATTCAGATACTTGGGTTCTCCATCACCTAGCACTCGACCTCCAAAAGCAATGACCTTGTGATTAATATCTGTTATAGGAAACATCACACGGTTTATAAACCTGTCGGACATACCATAGCGCTCATTAAAGTTAAACAATCCAGAGTCAATGAGTATCTGATCTTTGTAATCCTTGCTTTTAAGATATTTATACAAATCATCCGTATACTGCAACGAATACCCAAGGCCAAAGTTCTTCATGGTTTCTTCATCGAGTTCTCGTTTCTTAAAGTACTCGAGTCCAAGCCTTCCAGGATTGCTTCGAAGCTGATAGTAGAAATACTTGGCAGCTTCTTTGTTAATCTCCATAAGCTGTTGCCTTCTGCTGGCTCTCTGCTTCATTTCCTCGGAATATTCCACCTCAGGAAGCTTTATACCCGCTTTATCAGCCAGAAACTTAACTGCTTCTAGAAATGAAAAATTCTCATACTCACGTACAAAGGTAATAACATTACCACCCTTGCCACAACCAAAGCAGTGATAGAACTGACCATTCTGATTGACGCTAAATGAACCAGTTTTCTCATTATGGAAGGGACATAATCCAACATAATTATTTCCCCTCTTTTTTAAATGAACATAACCAGAGATAACATCCACTATGTCATTACGGTTACGCACTTCTTCGATTATCTCATCAGGATAATACATAAAACTCTCCGTATTTTAGCCGTGCCAAGACTTAGGCACATACAATTCCTCATAAAGTGATATTGCATAGTGGTCAGTCATAGCACCAACATAGTCACATACCACTCGATCAAGTCTCTCACCAAAATCAAGCATTGTTAAATATTCTGGCGGCAACTGGTCTTTATTGCGTATAAAATGATTGAACAGTGTTTCTATAAGCGCCTCTGCCTTATGCTCCTCGGCCTTGGCAATAGAGCTTTGATACACTCTTTCAAACATAAAGTTTCTCATCTTCTTCATAGCTTCAGCAACATCTGGTGACATTGAGATATCATTCTTGTCAAAGCTATAATTTACTATATCGTGAATAAAAGAATCAAGGCGTTCTCTTGTTGTATATCCAAGAACTTCACCTATCTCCTTTGGTACATCGCTATCCTTGAGAATGCCGCCTCTTATCGCATCATCCATATCATGATGTATGTACGCAATCTTATCTGAAAGACGTACAATTTTCCCCTCTAACGTAAATGGCATTGATGATGTCTGATGATTAAGAATACCATCTCTCACTTCATATGTAAGATTAAGTCCCTGGCCATCCTTCTCAAGTACATCTACTGTACGTACGCTTTGTACATTGTGTTCAAATCCAAGAGAACATACTCTGTTAAGAGCTCTCTCGCCCGCATGACCAAATGGTGTATGTCCAAGATCATGTCCAAGTGCAATGGCCTCAACCAATTCCTCATTAAGCCTAAGAGCCTTGGCAATAGTTCTTGCATTCTGAGATACCTCAAGAGTATGAGTAAGTCTTGTTCTATAATGATCACCCTCTGGAGTAAGGAATACCTGGGTTTTATCCTTCAGTCTTCGGAAGGACTTGCTGTGAATAATACGATCTCTGTCTCTTTGAAACACAGGTCTAATATCGCACTGAGGTTCTTCTTTTAATCTTCCTCTGCTCTTCTCACTAAGAGTTGCATATGGTGACAAATTGTCTCTTTCCATCAGCTCGAGCTGCTGTCTTACTATCATATATAATCCTCTCACAACGTGCACTATAAGCTCAAAACACAAAAAGCGCCTAATATATTATTCGGCGCATTTTTGGAAAATCCTTTTTTTATTTTAATAATTTCTTTCAAAATCTCATTCTAGAGCCATCCATTAGTCACTACAATAAAGAGCAATCCGAAGAACTCTCTAACTGTATAATGGATTCCAATAGGGAAAAGTGTTAGTGCCGGAACACCATAAACATAATGATCCTGAAGGCTTGCCTGTAATCTTGCACGGTATATATGAAAACTGTTTGTGAGAACACCTATCTTGGTGCCATCATCCCCTCTGTTTTTCAGTATCAAATAACTGTATCTAATGTTTTCCTCTGTGCTAGTAGAACGTTCTTCCTTAATCAGTCTTTCTTCTGGTATTCCCATACTAATCAGTTCCCTACGCATACACTCTGCTTCACTTATTGCTTCATCTGGGCCCTGACCACCTGATAGTATAAGTATGGCGTCTGGATGAGAAATACTATATTCATAGGCAGTATTAATACGCTGCTGAAGAGGTCTTGATGGTCTGCTACCATTAAGGCCTGCACCAAGAACTATTACATAATCCAGGTCATCTGGTGCTGGACTATTGGCATTGAATATTACGAGACTTTCACCTATTAGGAATATCACTATACAGAATAATGCAATCGCCTGATACACAACTGACAGCCACTTTGGTATCTTTCTTTTTCCATTTATTACCTTGGTCAGCATATATATTCTAAGAACTGAGAACAGTGCAATCAGCACCCATACCCAACCAAGTGACAATGCGAATCCCACATATAACAGGCATATTCCATAATAAACAATAGAGAATATAGCAAGGCATATATAAAAGAATCTTCGAAGCTTATCCCATGTAAGCTTGCCATAGCCAAGATATCTCTTTGTTTCTTTTTTGTATTCAAGATATTCCTCTCCAAAAGAGTTTTCCATAAACTTTTCTTCTTCAAGAATTTGAAAATGAAAAACAGCAATCGTTAATATTGTAAATCCAAATAATATCCAGTTGAAATACATAAGAAGTATACCTATGTATAACATATCAAAGCCTAAAAATGCCGGATTACGACTGTATTTATATATGCCATCTTTTACTAAGCTTGTCTTATCCTTTGAAGGAATACCCGCTCTCCAGCTGTCACGCATAGTATATACGGCCATTCCAAAGATCACATCACCAACAGTGCAGAATATAACACCAAATAGTTTGGATATAAGTCCTAACATTGACTGCGATGTAAATATGGTAAATAACTGCGCAAATACTATGGCTATAGTCACAACTTTTAGGATTCTCTCGACATATAGCACTCGACCCTTTTTATCACCCTTTGCCATTTGGTCAGTCTGTATTCCCTTTTTTCTTTGTTTTAGCATCTTGACGATATAAATAAAATAAAATATCGCAAGAAACATAAGCGCCATTACTCTATACATAATTTCCCCTTTTTAATCAATCCTATTATTCTAGTTAGTTCCCCTGAACTATACTTAATATATTTTCTAGAAGTGCCTCGTTGTTCTTCACGACCACAGCAAGAGCCTCTTTTCCTCTACTAAGTCCATGAAACGCATTGGCTACTCTTCTTTTGTTCATCATATTATTCGACCTTAAATAGTCGGCCTCATAATAAAAGTCTTCATCTAGCACCACTGCGACTTTCTCATACTCACCTGAGACCGCTTCATCTATATGTGCAGCGACCAGCCTTACTTCTACGCCTTCTTTGCTGCCCACATTTTCAATATAATCCTGCTTATCACAGTCATATATATACATATATCCATCTTCACATAAAGCTCCAAGGATAATATCCTTTTCACCATCATCCTTGGCATAAAAGATATTTACATTCGGGAAGCTCCTTCTATGATTTCTTCTGTCATAGTGCATTAGACAATGAACAAATGATGATAACTCTGCATTGGTTCTTATTCTATTGGTCAGTCTGAACTTAACAAAGTCTTTTTGCTTCTCATACACACGAATACTTTCACGCTCCAGCTCGGCCTCAGCTATTACATCCTCGCAGTCATAGGATACTATAACCGGAAGTTTATGCAGGCATGCATACTCGCAGATACTCTCCGTCATAACCTTCGATGCCCTATGCCCCTCATCGACCAAAATAACACTATAGCCAGATAAATCAGGAAGTGGTCCATCTGACGTGCCGTCAAAGAAATCAATTCTTTTAAGCCTCTCATCAAGTCTTCCAAGTTCTTCTGGAAAAGAGCCACAGTGAAATACTGCTGCCGATTGCTTTATTGTCAGACTCATCGCAAGGTCATAAAGAAGTAAGGTTTTGCCTGTTCCAGGAGCACCTGTAAAGCCCTGAATCAGAGCTGTACCATCACTAATATTCTTAGTGATACGATATGCTATATCCTTTTGCTGCGACGTTAAAAAATACTCTTTATTCAGGAATCTATCGGGCTCAGCAAGTGGTGAGAATATATAATCCTCTTCTCTTATAAGCTCTTCTATATCACCTGATAAGGGATTCTCCTGACTTCTTATATCATCCATAAGAATATCAAAGCTAACATCTATCAGCTTTCCGCTATTAGTTAGTCTAACCAGTCTGTCAGCCTTACTTATATATGTATAAGATCTCATAGTAAGGCCTAAAAAGCCCAAGTAGTATCTGTTCTGAATAAGCTGCTTTTTAATCTTATCATCAGGTACTATGTCACTCTTTAGCTCAATATTGATTATTTTGTCACTGCCTACTCTAAGTAAATCAAATTCTTTTCCAAGCTTTGGAACCTGATAAGAATAATAAAAATTTAGCTCATTTATATCAGCCTTCTCCTGCATTAGATGATTAACAAGCTGACTAAGTCCATCTATCTCCCATTCCTTTATCTTCAGGAATCGGTTTCTATGTGACATCTGTCGCTCCAGTTTCTGTATGCTATTGTTATTCTTTAATCTAGTCAATGCATAGATATTTATTGGTTTCATATAATAACTTAAAACTGTACCTCTTATTTTTTACTATCTAATTCTGTTAAAATCGGGTGTAATATGCTACACACCCTCATAATCAAATGCAGGAATAAAGCTTTCCTTGCAGGTCTCACCATCCTGAAAAAAACCATTTACAAGGCCTTTTTCAAAAGCATAATCAAGGACTTTATTGTACTCACGCTCAGTCACTGTTCTACCAAGTTCACCAGGAAGTTCAAGACCTTCTATTGGAGTATATTGATTCATTATGCTAAGTGTAATATCCGTACCAAATGTAGAAACTAATCGGTCAATAACTGCTTTCGAATTACGTATATTACCAGGAAAAACCAGATGCCTTATTATTACTCCACGTTTTATTATACCATTTTCTACTACTGGCATGCCAACCTGACGTATCATCTCACCTATTGCTTCTATGGCTACATCAGGGTAATCACTGGCCCTTGAAAGCCTGGCCGCAAGTTCACTATCAGCGTACTTATAATCAGGAAGATATATATCGATATATCCCTCTAATGCCTTAAGTGTATTAACAGAATCATAAGCCGAAGTATTATATACTATTGGGATATTTAATCCATTATCCCTTGCATTCTTGATTGCCTCTATTATCTGATAGGCATAATGCGTAGGGGTCACAAGATTGATATTGTGTGCCCCTTTCTTCTGAAGCTCCATAAAGATTTCGGAGAGTCTACTTACCGATACACCCTTGCCAATCTTGCAGTTAGCTATATTATGATTTTGACAAAAGACACACCTAAGATTACAACCACTAAAAAATACAGCCCCTGAGCCATTTCTTCCTGAGATACATGGCTCCTCATAAAAATGTAATGCTGCTCTGGCCAGTTTTATTTCTTTTTCTCGCTCTATCAAAGAAAAGCCGCAAAAGCCCACAGCCGATGCATCGATATTTAATTTACACTCCCTTGGACAAACATCGCATTTCATCTCGAAATCTATTCTTTCTCCCCTAAATAACTAGCATCATTGCTATAACTGTATAAACATACCATTACAATTATATATGTTAAATATCCTACATTCTAGTGCATAGTCATAATCAACAAAAAAACACTTACTTCACCCAAAGGCGAAATAAGTGTTTTTATCATTTAATATATAACTATTACTTGAAGTATTCTACACCACTCTCGAATATCTTAAGATCCTGCTCGCCAAAGATATTCATGGCAACTGATGTATCACGTCTCTCAACGTGTGCCATCTTACCAAATGCTCTACCATCTGGAGATGTAATACCTTCGATTGCGCAGTAAGAACCGTTGACATTCCACTCTTCATCCATTGAGATGTTACCATCAAAATCAGAGTACTGAGTAGCAACCTGTCCATTAGCAAAGAGCTTATCAATCCACTCCTTAGGAGCAACGAATCTACCTTCACCATGTGAAGCAGGTGTTACATATACACCGCCAAGCTCTGCACCCTGTAACCATGGTGACTTATTAGATACAACCTTTGTATAAACCATCTTAGAGATGTGTCTGTTGATTGTATTGAATGTAAGTGTTGGAGAATCAGCCTTCTGACCTACTATCTCACCATATGGTACAAGACCAAGCTTAATAAGTGCCTGGAATCCGTTACAGATACCAAGTGCAAGACCATCACGCTCATTAAGAAGCTTATTAACTGCTTCCTTGATCTTCTCATTCTGGAATGCTGTTGCGAAGAACTTAGCACTACCATCTGGCTCATCACCTGCTGAGAATCCACCTGGGAACATAATAATCTGAGCCTGTGATATAGCCTTCTCAAATTCATTAACAGAATCAATGATGTCCTCTGCTGTAAGGTTCTTGAATACCTTAGTTACAACATTGGCACCTGCTCTCATAAATGCTCTTGTTGAGTCATATTCACAGTTAGTTCCTGGGAATACAGGAATAAATACTGTTGGCTTAGCAATCTTGTTCTGGCAGATATGAATTGAATCTGCTGTGAAAATAGGTGTATTAACAGGAGTTGTATCCTTAACAGCCTTAGTTGGGAATACCTTCTCAAGAGGTTTCTTCCAGCCGCTAAGCATATCGCTCTGGCTGATAACTACTCCATTATACTCAAATGCGCCATCAGTTACTGTACCAACAACTGTATAGTCGATATCAAGAGCTTCTACGTCTTTTGCTGACATCTCAGCAATAATATTACCAAGCTGGTTATCAAATAATTCTGCAAGCTCAACATCATCATCGAACTTAACTCCAAGACCATTACCAAATCCCATCTTGGCAGCAGCTGCTACGATACCCTTAGAATCAAGTGTGTAAGCACTAACAATCTTCTTATCCTGGATAAGGTCATGAATCTTATCATAAAGCTCCATAGCGTCGCTATATACAGGGATATCGTACTCATCCTTCTCAATAGTGAATACTACAAGCTTGTTGCCAGCCTTCTTAAGCTCAGGAGTAATGATATCCTGCTGGTTAGCAACATCAACTGCAAATGAAACAAGTGTTGGAGGCACATCGATGTCATTGAATGTACCTGACATACTGTCCTTACCACCAATTGAACCAAGTCCAAATCCAATCTGTGCATCATATGCACCAAGGAGTGCTGTAAATGGCTGGCTCCATCTTGCAGGATCCTCTGTCATACGCTGGAAGTACTCCTGGAATGTGAAGTGAATCTTCTTGTAATCACCACCATTAGCAACAATCTTTGACATAGACTCAAGTACTGCATATATAGCTCCATGATATGGGCTCCAGCTAGATAAGTATGGATCAAAACCGTAGCTCATCATAGTAACTGCGTCTGACTTCTTGTTACCAAGCATAGGAACCTTAGCAACCATTGTTTGAGTCTCTGTAAGCTGGTACTTACCACCATATGGCATAAATACGCTACAAGCACCGATTGATGCATCAAACATCTCTACAAGACCCTTCTGTGAACATACATTAAGATCTGTCACAGTATCAAGGAATGCAGCCTTTACATCTCCTGCTTCTATATCCTTAGCAACCTTGTCGATTGCAATCTTATTAAAGTAATTGTCTTCCTCTGTAGGAATCTCAACCTTAACGCTTGTCTCCTGATGAGCACCGTTTGTATCAAGGAATGCTCTTGATAAGTCAACGATTGACTTACCTCTCCAGTTAAGAACAAGTCTAGGCTCCTTAGTAACAGTAGCTACAAGTGTTGCCTCAAGGTTTTCTTCATTAGCATATTTTAAGAACTCATCAACATCCTTAGGGTCTACTACTACAGCCATACGCTCCTGTGACTCAGAAATAGCAAGCTCTGTACCATCAAGACCTGCATACTTCTTTGGCACCTTGTCAAGGTCAACTGTAAGTCCATCAGCAAGCTCACCGATAGCAACAGATACACCACCTGCACCAAAGTCATTACACTTCTTGATAAGTTTAGATACTTCTTCACGTCTGAATAATCTCTGAAGCTTTCTCTCTGTAGGAGCATTACCCTTCTGAACCTCAGCACCACAAGATTCAATTGACTTTTCTGTATGAACCTTAGATGAACCTGTAGCTCCACCACAGCCATCTCTACCAGTTCTACCACCAAGGAGGATAATGATATCTCCTGGATCAGAAGTTTCTCTTATAACATTCTTTCTAGGAGCAGCGCCCATAACGGCACCAATCTCCATTCTCTTTGCTACGTAGTTAGGATGATAAATCTCTTTAACAAAACCTGTAGCAAGACCAATCTGGTTACCATATGATGAATATCCACTGGCAGCGCCACGAACAAGCTTCTTCTGTGAAAGCTTACCCTTAAGCGTCTCGCTTACTGGAACTGTAGGATCTGCAGCACCTGTAACACGCATAGCCTGATATACATAGCTTCTTCCTGAAAGTGGATCTCTGATAGCACCACCAAGACATGTAGCAGCACCACCAAATGGCTCGATTTCAGTAGGATGGTTATGTGTCTCATTCTTGAACATAATGAGCCACTCTTCTGTATATTTATCAGTACCATCACCTGGATCTATCTCGATAGGTACTACGATAGAACAAGCATTAATCTCATCAGATACTTCAACATCTGTAAGTACGCCATCCGCCTTAAGCTTCTTCATAGCAACAAGCGCAAGGTCCATGAGACAAATGAACTTGTCATCTCTTCCCTTGTAAAGCTCGCTTCTTGCATCTACATAGCTCTGGTATGATGTCTCGATAGGTGTTCTAAAGTATCCATCATCGAACTCAATATCCTTAAGCTCTGTAGAGAATGTTGTATGACGACAATGATCTGACCAGTATGTATCAAGTACTCTGATCTCAGTCATTGAAGGATCACGCTTTTCTTCGTTAGTAAAGTAATTCTTGATATGAAGGAAATCATTGAATGTCATAGCAAGTCCAAGTGACTCGTATAATGCCTTAAGCGAAGATCCATCCATAGCAATAAATCCATCAAATATCTTAACATCTGCTGGATCGTCATAATTAGTAACAAGAGTCTCTGGCTTCTCAAGTCCTGTCTCTCTTGAATCTACTGGATTAATACAGTGAGCTTTAATTCTGTCGAACTCCTCATCTGTAATATTACCAATAATCATATATGTTACGGCAGTTCTTATAATAGGATTCTCATTCTCATCAAGGAACTGAACACACTGAACAGCTGAATCAGCTCTCTGATCATACTGACCAGGAAGGTACTCTACGCTAAATACCTTGGCACCTGCTGGTATCTCTAAAGTCTCCATATATAAATCATCAACTGGTGGCTCTGAGAAAACGCTATGGCAAGCCTTTTCAAATACCTTGTCAGAGATATTCTGAACATCGTATCTTATGAATACTCTTACATCTTCTACAGATGATATTCCAAGATAACCGAGTATCTCTTCCTTAAGTTCTACTGCCTTTACAGCAAACTCTTTCTTCTTCTCAACATAGATTCGTCTTACATTTTGACTGTCTGCGTCGTACATTTTGTTTACTTATCCTCCATTTTGGTTGGTAAAAAATAATATATCATCAGCTCCCATTAGTTTTTAGGGAGTATTGATTTCATAATTAAAACTAACTGATTGTTAACATCTTCTTCTGATAGGAATGATGTTCTACTCATTAGTTTCATCCCTTCTAGAGTATATACTATATTTTGAGCCATAAGTCTATGGTCATCTACACTAAACTCTCCCGCTTCTGTGCCTTTTTTTAGTATATCTTCGAGAAACTTAACACTTGCATCCATCTGATTACTAAGAAGAGTCTTTTCCTTGTTCTCATGCTGTTCAAATGAATATTCATACATAGCAACAAGTAGGCTTCCTCTTTTTTCAAGTATAGCTTTTTTCTGCTCATAGAAAAAGAGCGTTAATATATCATTATTATTAGGCTTATCTGAAAGCTTTCGTGCAAGCCCTGGATCAACCTTGGCTGACTCAGCCTCAAGAACTGCTCTAAATATACTATCAGTACTTTCAAAATACAGATAAAGTCCACCACGGCTAATATCGCAGGCTTCAACAATATCTTTCATTGTCACACTTCTAAAGCCCTTTTTCACAAAAACGTGATGCGCTTTTTCGATGATATAATTTTTCTTTTGAATCGATTTATTTCCCATAATAATACCTATTTATTTCGTACTACCTTACTATTTGCCAGGTCTAGTGTAATATTCGATGATTGCTTTCATCCTGGTGATAACCTTCTCATATACACCATACTCTACACCTTCGTTCCATACACTTCCTTTAACCATTCCCTTCAGGACGTATCTGGATAAAATATCACCAAGAACCTCCATATCCTTAAGCTCAGCTGATTCTATAAGCTTAAGCTCGTCTTTATAATTCTTGATACGATATTTTGAATATGTATACACATAATATTTATTATTAAACTTTGTTTTCTGTACTGCCTTAACAAATGCTAAAAGCGTAGAATCATACACAGGCACCTTAAGAGTTCCAGGTCCACTATTTTCTGGTGTATACGTATTCCATAGATTTTCGCCGCTTTTCTTAATAAGCCATGGAAGATATGCTGACAGCACATCCACATCACCACGAAACATCTCTACTCTTTCAGCAACACTTGCTTTACTATCGTCCATACTAACCCCTCTTAAAAATCTGCCCCACAAGCCATTATTAATACTTACAGCTAAAAGGCTACGCTTACATCAATAACATATTGATGAGTTCGGATGCTGTATCGTATTCAAATTCATTGATAGCATGTTTAATCTCAATTAGCTGCTTTCTAATACCTGCATCAAATGGATATGTAAGTAGATTATCAGTCTTTCTAGCAGCCTCACCCTGCTCAAGAAGGTCAAGTGAGCCCTGAAGTGAATGAAGTTCATCGCAGAACTCATTCCAGTCAAGCTCTTTGTCTCTAAACTGAGTCACTTCATCACTTAGCATTCCTGTGGCATTAAGCACTCTTGTTATATTATCCAGTATTTTGTCATACTGCTCTATCATATAGCCGGACTCACGTTCTATGACTTCGATATTGCCATCTCTACCTGCAAATTCCTGAATTCTAGCGAATTCCGAAAGCTGGCTGGCACCAATACCTGCCATAAGTCCCTTAAGCGCATGAACCTCAAATACATACTCTCTATAATGTCTGCCTTCAAGATAATCCTTGATACGCTGAAGGTGCATAGGGCCATCATCATGGATAAACTTGAGTATCTGCAGATACTTTTGCTTACTATTACCATAATTTTCAAGTCCTTGAGCCACGTTAACTCCTGGAATAACTATTTCAATATCAGAGTAATCATTCTCATCATATTTCTTGTCAACATATTTGATTACGTCTGCTGGCAAGAATTTCTTAAGCACTGCCTCAACACTGGCGATATTAATTGGCTTAGAGATATACTCCTGAAAACCACTCTGAAGAAACATCTCTCTTGTTCCATTAATAGCATTGGCTGTAACAGCAATAATAACCATATTACGCTTATCCGGCTTACTATTAAGCCTTATAAGCTTGGCTGTTTCAATACCATCCATTTCAGGCATCATCTGATCCATGAAAACCATATGGTAATGATTCTTTTCGATTTTCTCAAGTGCTTCCTGACCAGACAGTGCAGTGTCCACACGAACCTGGAACATAGTTAGTATTCCCTGGGCCACTTTAATATTGGTCATGTTATCATCTACAACCAAAATCTTGGCAAGAGGCGCAATAAAGGTCTTTTCAACCTCATCACTACCCGGAAGCTCTATATCATCATAATCACCTATTGGTGACATATTAGTAATCTTTTGAATAAATGAAAATGAGAATACCGAACCAACTCCATATGAGCTCTTAACACTTATCTCACCACCCATAGATTCAACAAGGCGCTTACATATGGCAAGTCCAAGTCCTGTACCTTCTACAGTACGATTCTTGATCATATCTGCTCGCTGGAAAGAATCAAAAAGTGTTGGTATACTCTCTTCTTTAATACCACAGCCTGTATCCTCGATTGATACATTAAGCACTGCCACTTCTTCGTAGTCCTGAGTAATATCTTTGGTCCACTCCACATACATTCTGATATAACCACGCTTGGTATACTTAGCTGCATTGGTAAGGATATTGGTAAATATCTGTCTTACCTGGGTTTCATCACCAAAAAGGCCGGATGGCACAGTCTCGTCGATATGTACTATAAGCTCTACGTTCTTATCATGAAGCCTATAGTTAATCATATTGGCAATATCCTTGATTACAACGCCAAGATTATACTCAGACTCTGCCTTTTCCATCTTGCCATTTTCAATCTTAGAGAAATCAAGGATACCATTTATAATAGTCAAAAGTGTATTGCTGGCTGACTTAATATTCTTGGCATTCTCTTCCACATTGCTATTGATATTGTCATGAAGAATCAAGTCAGTCATACCTACAATAGCATTCATAGGAGTTCTGATTTCGTGAGACATATTGGCAAGGAACACTGACTTAGCTCGGTTAGCCTCCTCCGCAGCGTCCTTAAGTTCTATAAGTCTCATTGTCGAGTTATATTCTTCTGTTCTATCAACAATCCAGAAGGTCGTACCTTTATATTTTTTCTTATCATAAAAAGGTACTGTATCAACTATATAATGACTATCCCCAACCACTATGTCATCGTTTTTATCGAGCTTACGAAGTTTTTCTACCAGCATTGGACCTGGAGCGTCAAAGTTAAGCTCTGGGAATATCTGCTTTGCCTTCTCATTGACGTAAATGATATTGTCTGTAACATCAACTACAACAAATCCATACTCTATGGACTCTAAGATATCCTCTTTAGCCATCTGAGTAGAATCAAGCATTTTGTAATACCATATGATGATGGTAAGAAATACCCATGTTGCAAAACAGGTTATTGGTAATATTGGATAGCAATATTTATGGAGAAGGAAGTTGGCAAAAATACCAGCCATCATCATTCCATTTATATAAAGGAGGTTGTGAGCTCCTGAGTTCTTCTGAATCTTAGGATTAAAAGCTCGTGCCATAGTTGTATAAAGCGATAAAAAGGCAAATCCAAGACCTAATATCACCTCTACAACATTCCATACTCCAAACTGATAGCGAATTGTCTCATAATAACCATTATTAACTAACACTGGATTATTCAAAAATCCACCAACAGACTGGAATACGAGAATCATTAAGCCATCAAGAAATGCAAAACCAATAAGAAGACACCTTATGAGCTTTGGCATTGCAAGCTGGTTATACTCTGCACTTACCTCTGTAAGTGAAATAATAACTATTGTAGTACCAAAATACTGAGCTCCGATTGCAAGCGATATATATCCCACGTCCGAACTGGTCATCTCTGCAAGAAGTCCTGCCAATGTCAGCATAACACCTGCTGCCCCAAGGTTAACTCTTCCTTGAAGCTTTGATGACTTCGAATAGTTAATTTTCACAAATGATATGATTGTATAAACAACTGCAACCAGCCCAGCTATGAAGCAGCCTATAAAAGCCATATCGGTTCTCATTTATTCGCCGTCGCCTTCCATACCTAAAAGCTTATTACGCTTGTACTCTGCAAAACAACCATTATCAAGGGCATCTCTTATCTCTTCCATCATCTTGTTATAAAAATACAGATTATGAAGAACACAAAGTCTCATACCAAGCATCTCGCCTGCCTTTAGTAAGTGCCTGATATATGCTCTTGAATATCTCTGACATGCTGGACATTTACAGCCCTCTTCTATTGGTCTGTCGTCCTTTTCATACTTGGCATTCTTAAGATTAATCTTGCCCTTGTTAGTATATACATGTGCATGTCGACCATTTCTTGTTGGATATACGCAATCAAAAAAGTCAACACCACGTTCTACGCCTTCTAAAATATTCTGAGGTGTCCCAACGCCCATAAGATATGTAGGTTTATTTTCTGGAAGATATGGTACTACTTCATCTAAAATGTAGTACATCTCCTCATGAGTCTCACCTACTGCAAGACCACCTACTGCATATCCATCAAGGTCAAGCTCAGATATTCTTTTGGCATGTTCTATCCTGATATCAGCATATATAGCACCCTGATTGATACCAAAAAGCATTTGTTTTTTATTAATAGTATCCTCAAGGGAATTAAGTCTATTCATTTCTTTTTTGCATCGCTCAAGCCATCTTGTGGTACGTGCAACCGACGCTTCTACATAAGGTCTCTCTGCCTTACTTGGTGGACACTCGTCAAATGCCATAGCAATAGTAGACGCAAGATTAGACTGAATCTGCATACTCTCCTCTGGCCCCATAAAGATAGGTCTACCATCTATATGAGAATGAAAATACACGCCTTCTTCCTTTATTTTTCGAAGACCTGCAAGCGAGAAAACCTGGAATCCACCTGAATCAGTGAGTATAGGCTTATTCCATGACATAAATCTATGAAGTCCGCCAAACTCCTTTATTAACTTGTCACCTGGGCGAACATGTAAATGATATGTATTAGAAAGTTCAACTAACGTTCCTATGCGTTCAAGATCCTCAGTCGAAACTGCACCTTTTATGGCACCAACCGTTCCAACATTCATGAAAACTGGTGTTTCTATGGTTCCATGAGGAGTTATGAAACGACCACGTTTAGCCCTACCTTCTTTTTTTAGTAACTGGTACATTTATATACTCCTTAATTTATTCACCTAACTTCTTGAATATAATACAGTTAGGCTTCTGAATAGCTATTTCCTTAGTATTCATGACTAAAGTACCATTTTGAAAATCTGTGGTAAAAAATGTCATTGTATCATTTTCGTGATTAAGTGATACAAGATGCTTATTATCAGGGAAAAGTGCAGCATCCTTAGGATAGCTTCCACTTATTGGAAGACACATAATCTTGCTAAGCTCACCTGTCTTCTTATCAACATTGTAAGCAATAACACTATTATCGCCTGCATTGGAGCTGATAAGATACTTACCGTCCATAGAAAGCTTAAGCGCACTGGCCGCAGAATCTCCTGCATGATAGTCATTGAGAGTCGAGATAGTCTGAATCTTATCGAACTCTGGATCACCCTCGCTCTTCTCATAGTACTCATATACATCAATATTGTTCTTAACCTCGTGAACAATATACAGATATTTACCATCCTTAGAAAGCTTCATATGTCTTGGACCCGAATACTGCTCAGAATGAATAATATCTACCATCTTAAGCTTACCAGTATCGTGGTTTAAGCTATATACCTTGATATGATCAAGGCCAAGATCAGCTGCAAGAAGATATTTATTATCTCTTGTCATCTTCACACAGTTAACGTGAGGTCTAAAGCTTCGGTCAGCAATTGAACCAATTCCCTTATGATATACTTCATCAGTAATACCGATGATTTTTCCATCTTTATCAAGATTCAAAACTGTGATTTTTCCATCATGATAGCCAGCTACGAATAGGAACTTATCTTCATAGTCAGTTGATAAATAACAGCCTCTCATACCATTAATTGCTGCTGCCGAAGTAAGCTTAAGACTACCATCTTTGCCAATAAGATAACTTTCAACGCCAAAGTCGGTAATTGAATAAAGCATTTTTCTGCTATGTGACAATGTTATGTAAGAACTGTTTGATATTGCCACTTCGCCCTTACTTATAAACTTTCCATTTTTTTCATCGACATCAAAAATCTTGATACCATCTTTTTGTGTTGTTGTATAACAAGAAACATATGCAACATATTTTCCAGCCATAATAGTAACCTCACCTTAATCCCAAAAAACTAATGAAACAAACTATATATTAATCATTATGAAACAATTACTGTCCTTCAACTCTCTCCTCGATAGGAACGTACTCTCTATGATGTCCAACATACTTGTATGCAGGTCTAATTATCTTGCCCTTATTAACAAGCTCCTCAAGTCTATGAGCACTCCAACCTGAAATACGTGAAATAGCGAATATAGGAGTAAAGAGTTCCTCTGGAATACCAAGCATTGTATATAAGAATCCACTGTAGAAATCAACATTGGCACATACAGGCTTGAATGTTCTTCTATTCTCTGTAATAAGCTTAATACCTATCTTCTCTACTGATTCATAAAGTTCAAACTCAGCAAGCATACCCTTTTCCTTGGCAATCTTCTTGGTACCTTCCTTAAGGATTTCACATCTTGGATCAGACATTGTATATACTGCGTGACCAAGACCATAAATAAGTCCTGCCTTATCAAAAGCTTCTTTATTAAGGACTTTCTGAAGATATGCCTTGATTGCCTTTTTATCGCTCCAATCCTTAACATTCTCCTTAAGGTCTCTAAACATCTGCTGAACCTTAAGGTTGGCACCACCGTGTCTCGGTCCCTTAAGTGAAGCTATGGAAGCTGCAATTGCAGAATATGTATCTGTACCTGTTGATGTAACAACGTGTGTTGTAAATGTTGAGTTATTACCACCACCATGCTCGGCATGAATTACAAGTGCCATATCAAGAACATGAGCCTCAAGCTTTGTATACTCTCCATTAGGACGTAGCATACGAAGAATATTTTCAGCTATAGACTTATTTTTATCAGGTTTTCTAATAATAAGTGATTCGTCAAGCTCAACATGTCTATACGCCTGATAACTGTATACACTCATAAGTGGCACCTTACCAATGATCTGAAGACACTGACGAAGAACATTGGATACATCAATGCTGTCTGGATCTGGATCATATGTATAAAGTGAAAGAATGGACTTTTGAAGAGCATTCATAATATTAGTACTTGGGTGATGCATATGTACTACTCGTACAAACTCATTGGAAAGCTCCTGAAGGTCAGAAAGAATAAGTCTAAACTTATCAAGTTGTTCCTTAGTTGGAAGATTACCAAATAAAAGAAGGTAAGTAACTTCCTCGAACATAAACTTTTTTCCCGACATCCCTTTTATTATATCCTTGACATTGTAGCCCTGATAATAGAGCTGACCTGGTGCAGGTGTCTTAATACCATCGATAAGTTCACTGCCTACAACATCGGATATCTCAGTAAGACCTGTGAGTACACCCTTACCATTAACATCACGAAGACCTCTTTTAACATCGTATTCCAAATAAAGATTCTGATCGATAACACCTTCGCTCATACACTCTTTTACGAGGTCAGCGAACATCTCCTGTCTCTCTTCATTTAACTTCATCATTGAATTATTACTAACTGGTGCCATAATATTGCTCCTTAAAATTAATACTTAATTATCAATTATCTAATTATCTCTGGGAAGCCCACTTTCTTCTGGACCTTACGAAGAGTCTTGTTTGCAAAGTAAGATGCCTTTTCAGCGTTCTCCTTGATAATGCCATCAAGATAATCCTTGTTCTTAGATAAATCTGCATAGCGCTCCTGAAGAGGCTTAAGTACATCAACTACTGCCTCACCTACTGCAAGCTTGAAATCACCATAGCCCTTGCCATCGAACTCTTTCTCGATATCAGCAGCTAACTTGCCAGTACATGCGCTATATATATCAATAAGATTACTAATACCTGGCTGATTCTCAGAATATCTTACGCAGCCTTCTGAATCAGTGACTGCTCTCTTGAACTTTCTAATAATAGTATCTGGATCATCGATAAGATAAATGGAACCATTGGGGTTCTCATCCGACTTACTCATCTTATGTTCTGGATCCTGAAGACTCATGATTCTTGCGCCGCTCTTACCAATATATGGCTCTGGTACTGTAAATACATCGCCATAAATCTGGTTAAATCTCTGAGCAATATCTCTTGTTATTTCAAGATGCTGAAGCTGATCCTTACCTACTGGAACAACATCTGCCTGGAATAAAAGGATATCAGCTGCCATAAGAACTGGGTATGTAAAAAGACCAGCATTAATATTATCAGCATGCTTAGCTGACTTGTCCTTGAACTGAGTCATACGGCTAAGCTCGCCCATGTATGTATAGCAATTAAGAATCCATGCAAGTTCAGCGTGAGCACTCACCTGAGACTGATAATAGATACAATTCTTCACTGGATCGATACCTGCTGCGAGGAATAATGTTAATATTTCTCTATTCTTCTTTCTAAATGCTGCAGGATCCTGTCTTACAGTGATTGAGTGAAGATTTGCAACTGAATAAAAACATTCATACTCATCGCAAAGGTTAACCCAGTTTTTAAGAGCTCCAAGATAGTTACCAAGAGTAAGGTTTCCTGTTGCCTGCATCGCACTAAATAATACTTTCTTATTGTCTACCATTTTTCTACCAACCTTTATATTATTTGTCATTATAGACTTAATTAATGTTTTTCTTTTTTACAGCATTTCTTGCCAGACTTACAGCTGCAGTTACATGCTTTTTTCCCTGTATTTTTAAGAATCTTAGTTCTAATATAGTTATAAGTATATTCCTCACCATACTTGGCGTATATCTTAAGAAGTCGCACAAGGAGCTTCTCTGTATATGGATGAAGGAACTGTGCTGTATTTCCCTTGTTATAGTAATCAAGAGCATCACGTGTTTTAAAATCCTTGCCATGATATACCTTGCACGCTGCCACTCTGTCTATAAACATCTCCACGATATATCTGGCTGGCATCGGAGCCATATATATAGGCTTATCTGGATTAACAGGGCAAAAATCAACATAATATTCATAATGGTGTCTATTCATACCTTTATGATGAAGCCATGCACTAGAATACCCTAATGTATCACGCTCAGCAGCATTGGGACTTCTAGTTCCCTGATAATATTTCACACCAGTCATAAACTCTGTAGGACTATACTTTGAAAGATCATGTAAAATCCCCTGCTTATAAAGTCCAACCTTGAAGCACCCTTCCATAACAAGCAGTTTATGATTTGTGATGGTCTTAAAATGTCCTATTGCATTATTAATATACTTAAGAATCATATAATCAACTCCAGTACTAATAACGAATTCTTGAAATTATTAAAAGGTGCTAGTGCACCTAGTATTCACAAGTAACACACATTTTATCATAGTTCTTGCTTTTGTGCCACAGATTTATTACACTAATGTCATAAATTAAAAATATACTGAGAGGTGGTCTTTATGGCAGATAAAAATAGAAAAGAAGAAATCGATGCAGAAGAAATGTATGTTGATATAGAGCTTGATGAAGGTACTGTTAAATGCTCTATCGTAACTATCTTTGAGGTTGAAGGAAAAGACTACATCGCTCTTCTTCCACTCGATGAAAATGGTGAAAATGAAGATGGTGAAGTATGGATATATGGCTACAAAGAGGATGAAAATGATCCTAACGTAGAGCCTGAACTCATTTATATAGAAGATGAGGAAGAGTACGAGCGTGCTTCTGACGCTTTCGATGAGTATCTTGATTCTGTAGAATTTGATGAACTTGTATAATTAGTATATATTATAGTAAACGCATTAAATAAGCCCAGCATTGCTGGGCTTTTAATATTCTTCCAATCCTTTCATCTCGCTAAGAAACCTGGATTTCTCCTGCCTATGAGTTCTACTTTTTCGGACATACGTAAGGTATAGGCTTTCCTTGGCTCTTGTTAGCGCAACATAGAAAACTCTTCTCTCTTCTTCTATACTCTCTGGCGTCGTCGCCTTTGACTGCGGCACTGTTCCTTCGGACAGACCTGGTAATATCACCATCTTAAATTCAAGGCCCTTTGAGCCATGCATCGTCATAATAAACACCCTGTCTTCATCCTCGTCTATAATAGCTGCTTTTGAGAGTTCTCGGTTATATTCTTCAACATAAGCCAGGAATTCCTTATAGTTTTCCTTCCCTCTTGCGCTGTCCTCCACAAGATCGAGCACCTCCTTAATATCAGCAATATCTCTTCCATTATCAAGAGCTTCCTTTATGACATACTCCTCATAGCCCATTCCTTTTCTTATATAATTGACTGCACCATACATATCCAGTTTTGATATATATTCAAGCTGACCCATAAGTGCTTCAATATTCTTTTGCAGGTAAGGCTTTATTCCTGGGCTAAACATCATGGACTTAAGGTTAACCTGTTCACCGAGCATACTTCGGCTTATATACCTAACAGGCTTATTCATAAACCTAAGAAAATGTAGCCTACTATGGTCTCCACTTGCAAATGCCAATATTGCAAGAATGTCCCTTGCTACCTCTGAATCAAAAAAGCTTACAGGCTTTTCCCTAAAACTATACGGTATCTTACAATCTGTAAGTGCTTTGGTTAAAAGCCTTGCAGCGCCATTAGTTCTATATATAATTGCAATATCACGTAGGCTTCCCTTTCTTTTTTGTGTGCTGATTAACCTAACTATATACTCGCACTCCATCAGGCTATTATCAAAGCCATAAAGCCTGACCATTCCTTGTTTTTCACTGGCAGCCACAAGAGTCTTTTTATAACGATTGGTATTATTGCCAATAAGACAAGACGCAGTTTTTACTATTTCTTTGTGACTACGATAATTGGTCGAAAGGCATACCTTCTTTGCATTCTTATAATCATCCATAAAGCCAAGCATTATTCCTGGCTTTGAGCCTCTAAATCCATAGATACTTTGATCATCATCCCCTACTATGAAAAGATTATTGGACGGCCTGGCCAGTAACCTTACCACATCATACTGCATAGGATTAATATCCTGAAATTCATCTATTAATATATATTTATAGTTCTCCCTCCAACGTACTAATTCCCTGTGATTGCCAAGCAACATATTTCTGCATTCTAAAACCATATCGTCAAAATCAAGCTTATGATGATTTTTTAGAATCTCCGCATACTCATCATAAATTCTGGCAAAAATATCATCGGATATGTACCGAACACCCGCTTCACCAGGATTACTTCCATAATTCTTTATTCTGGATATATCAGACAGTATCTGCGCCTCATAAGAATACACATCATCATCTACTCCCATACCATCTAATATCTGCTTAAGATACTGTTTTTTTTCCTTTTCTTTTACAATACTACTCACGTCATATCCATAAGTTGTTCGAAGCATATAAAAAAAAATGGCATGAAAGGTTCCAAAGCTAACTGGGTAAGACGCCCCCATCAATGAATCAAAGCGTGCTTTCATTTCCTCAGCTGAATTCTTGGTAAATGTGATAACAAGTATTTTGTCAGGAGCAACTTTCTTTTCCTCGATTAAATTCCTGATACGTCTTGTTATTACAAATGTTTTACCAGAACCAGGACCAGCCAATACTAGCATGGGGCCATCACCATGTGAAATGGCTTTCATTTGATCTGGATTAATATTTTCCAAGTGATTACCTCCCGAAACGGGATTCGATTAACAGATTGTAAGTTATTCAGACAAGTAAATTTTAATCGCTATGATAATATGTGTCAAATGCGACGTTATATTACATACGTTTATGCATTTAACTATACTAATCCAGACGCGTTCTCACTCCGTTTTAGGCGTAGCAGTACTAAATTCGCGATAAATCGCTCATTAAGTGCTGACGCCTAAAAAGGGTCTGTATTAGTACAGTTAAATACATAAACTACATGCCAATATTTATGGTAGAATATATATGTATGAATATGGTTTCTACTAGGGGAGCCGGTAATAAGAAGCAAGGAAGTAATAAATGGTAAAGATTAACAATATAACCTTCTACTATGGCAAGAGGGCCATACTTGATGATATAAATCTTGAGATAGGAAAGTCTGTGTGCGTAGGCATAATAGGTCACAACGGCTGTGGTAAGTCCACATTCCTGTCCGTTTTGGCAGGAGTCAAGAAGCCAAAGTCTGGTACTATTCAAAAAGACAAAGATATAACTATTAGTTATGTGCCACAGGAGAATCCTCTTATGCCTGATTTATCTGGATATGATAATATCCTGCTCTGGTACAAAGGGTCTAAAAAACAGCTAGGGGAAGCTCTTAATAGCGAGCTTATATCTATGCTTGGCGTAAATGACTATCTTAAAAAGCCTGTAAAAAAGCTGTCAGGTGGTATGAAAAAGAAAATCTCCCTTGCCATGGCCCTTATTAATGAGCCTGATCTACTCATTATGGACGAACCATCTGCTGCTCTTGACCTTCCTAGTAAGGCTGATATGGCTGGTTATCTTGAAAAATATAAATCCATGGGCGGAAGTGTAATAATCACATCACATGAATTCGCTGAATTTGCTATATGTGATTCCATGTATTTACTAAGTAATACCAAGCTGACTCCCGTAAATAAAGATATATCTTCTGATGAGCTTATGAAGCTTATAAGAAATAAGCAATGAATCAACGAATATAAGGATAAAACCCATGAATGATAATATAAATAATAACGACAACAAGGCTAATAAAAAAGAACATCGTATTATTACTGCAATCATCATCTTCGCTCTTGTTATTATCATTTTGATAGTGGGAATATGCATTTATCTATTTAGTCCACTCTTCAAAACGCCAAAACAAAGACTTGCTATGGCAGCAGCCAAAACATTTTATGATGAGCCCTCTTCCCTTTATGGAAGTGAGGGACTTCTCTTTCTCACACTGGTTGCTAATGGTAAATTTGAATATGACGCCGAATTCTCCGTAGACAAAATCAAGCTTACAGATGATGTTCTCGGTTTACACAAGGATAACACCTACAAATATGTTGCAGGATTATCAATGTCACAGCAGGGCTCTGTTAATATTCCTGATAGGCAGACATTCATAAGTGGTACAACAAGATATAATGGTTTTAGGCTTATCTCACCTGAAATATATATTGACGACAGTGATGTATATATAACTGATTCTCATCTTATAGATGACAATTTATATTTCAATACCGAGTCTTTTGGTGACGATTTTGCCAAGTCTGGTGAAATACATGACATGGTTAATAGTATTGTATCTGATGAGACATGTGAGCAAATAGAGGACATTTCGTTTAATATTTATGATTCACTTGAGGATCTTCAAAGAAGTGCTACTAAGCTTGCATTTAGGGACAGCAAAAAAACCATTAAAAATCTAAAAAACGTATACAGTCATATAGAGGTTGAAATCTCGGACGAAGATACAAAGATCACTCTTGGTGATAAAGATGTTAAATGTACTGAATATCTTGTAACTCTTTCCTCTTCTGTCCTAGATGATTATGACAATGAATATGCCAAGTTTTTATCTGAATATTTTGACGAAGATATGGAATTTTATGTATATGTCGATGGAAAGAATCGTGTTGTTTCAATTAAGAGCACTTATATTATTCCAACTAGTGATATCTCCAAGGATTATCTGGGTATACCGTTTTTAAATGTCCAGTATGACTATACCATTTCATTTCCTGGTGAAAAATACGCATTGTCAAAAGCCGAGCTTTCACTTGACTTATCAGATGCAGACACTGAGAAAAAACTAATAAATATTACTGGTCATTATGAATATGAATCGGCTGACAGTGCGGTAACAGCAGGGCTTACCATCAATGATAATTCCATCGATATAGAGGGAAAGCTCGATACTAAACTGGATTCATTTACTTTTGATACCGATGATATTGAATTTAACCTTGATAACAATATGATCACAGGAACAATTAGCTGTTCCTCGCTTATCAGTATGAATAAGTTAACTGATGATATAGATACTCTTTCCGGCAAAGATTATCCAATATTCGAACTAACAATGGACGATATAAAAAAGTTAGTAGATGAAGCATCTAAAAATCTACTACCATTTTAATTATTAATAAGCATAACTATAAGTATGAAACTCTTTATAAGGCTATATGTCTTACAAATAAAACAATATATACGAGCTCTTCCCATGGCGCTGATTGGTTCATTGATATTCATTGCACTAACCGCTGCGGCTTCTTTTGGCATATTTAAATACTACGAATCTCCTGAGGAGGAAAGCCTTGTAAAAGCATCTGTTGCAGTGGTCGCCACCGATATTGATGACACTTATCTAAATATGGGACTAAATATGCTTGGCAAGATGGCATCGACCTCTGATTACTTCTCATTTATAATCATGGAGCCTGATGAGGCCAAGGAAGCTCTTAAACGTGGCAAAATCATTGCTATAATAGATTTCCCTGAAGGAGCTGTAGAAGGAATACTTGATGGAACCAACGATCCTGTGGATATACGGTTCAACGATTCCAATCCACTTAGTAGCGTACTTTTAACTGAGCTAACAAAAAGCGGAGCCACTCTTCTATCTGGTGCCCAGGCTGGAACATATACTACAGCCCAGTTATTTTATGCTAATGATAAGGGGCAGGATTTATATGAAGCTTTTGGTGATGTGGATGAAATCGGCTTCAAGCTCGTGCTAAAACGTGGTGCATTATTTGATGATGATAATGATGCCTATTCAAGTAATGGCTCCATCATCTTTTTCATTGGAACTGCTGTTATACTCGTGCTTATTTTCTTTGGATTAACACTTGCTGGGAATATTCATTATGACAACAATGCATTCCTTATACTTGGCAGCAGCAAGAAAGGTTTCTCGCTTGCCTATTACCTTGCCAAGGTATTATCGCTTGCTTCTGTTTATTACGTGGCTACAACCTTATTATTAGTTGTCTTATTTAATAACAGCATGCTAGAAGGCTTTATAGGTAAGGTAGATACTGCAAGACTTATCATTCACCCATTACTCATCGCATTATACATATCTGCATTTCTCACTATGCTGATGTTTATGATGCCTAGAAGTATGGATGGTATATTACTAATATTTATTACAAGTATCGTACTTACTATTGCATCAGGCCTATTAATTCCTGCCTCGTTTATGCCAGGTATCTTTACAAAGCTTCACAACTTGTTACCATTTACAAGCCTTCATGCTTATATCATCAGCATTGTAGGACAAGGTAATGGATATATATATGGAGTTATTTATACATTTATCTTTGCAATACTAGGATTTATATTACTACGATTCAAGATTAAGAATGCATCATAGTATCTTCATCATTAATTCGAAAGGTTTATAATTTGCGAGTATTTAGACTTATATATTTAACAATTAAACAGACTATCAAAAAGCCTTCCATCTTGGGGCTATTACTTTTTATGCCAATTCTGGCCCTTGCCATAAAGCACCTTATGCCATCTGGACAGGAAGAACTACATATAACCGCGTTATATGTCATTGCAGATGAGGATGGTAATGCTTTAGCCAAGAGAAGTCTTGATGAATCCATGAAGGTACTAGCTAATAATCTGGATAATTATGAAGGCTTATTCGTATTCCAAAGAGCAGACTCGACTGATGAGCTGAATGCAGCTATTCAAAAGGGGATGGCTGAGTGCGGTTATATTATTGATGAGAAGCTTTATGAAAAGATGGCTGGCAAAAGTTCAAGATATACCATAAAAGTCGTGGTTAATGACAGTACTACTCTCATGCCTGTTATCAATGAAACTCTATATGCCATCATTTTCCCAGAAGCTGCTAAAAATAAACTGATTGATTATATAGAAAACGATAGCGCTATAGCCAACCTTTCGGGTGATACATATAATACCGAGGATATAAATGACTTATATGATATGTATTTTACTAATGGTTCAACATTTCACTTTTCTTATGATGATGCTCCAGAAGATTACACATTTACAAGAGATGCCATACTATTATCACCACTAAGAGGTCTTCTTGCATTAATCATATTAATTGCAGGATTTACTGGCGGACTAGCTTACTATAAAGAATCTGAAAACCCTGTATTCGCAATGTTACGTGTACGCTTTACACTTATCACTGTCCCAGTCCTTCTCCTTAGTATAAGCGCGATTATCTCACTTATAATCGGAGGGATATATACTGAGACTCCAAGGGAAATATTGGCCCTTATTATTTATGACGCGTTTGTCATAATTCTCATTTTCGTTCTGACACTGATAATAAAAAAAGGATCCCTTTATGCTGGAATCCTTCCTGTTATTATACTAGGTTGTCTTGTATTCACACCAATTTTACTAGACCTAGAAGGTCTTGTTCCTATCCTTGATAAGCTGTCTTTTATATGGCCAACCAAGGTTTATCTGTCTTTCTTTTCGTAAATCAATTGATATTAATATATAATTAGCAAAATAAAAAAGGAATAATTATGCACTGAAATTCGCAAAAAAAAATGAAATAATTATGCGCTGAAATTCGCTTCGCTAGAATTAATGCGCATAACTATTTCATTTTTATATAAATACTGCTTTATATATGCTATGTAAAAACTAATCTCTCTTCATCAGTTTTTCCATGGCCTGATTTAATCCATCTACAGTGAGTGGAAGCATAGGAAACATCTGCTTGATGGCAGTCTCAGCTTCTCTCCAAGGTGCGTTTCCTATTGCCATCTTTGGATTCAGCCATACAACCTTCTTGTACTTGTTTTTAAGTCTAGTAAGCCACTCATGTCCAGAGTATCCTCCATTAGGCCCTCTGTAGTTACCATCCTTGGCATAAAGCTCTTCTGGTGCCATAGCAGCATCACCTACTATGATTACCTTGAAATCTTTATCGAGATTTCTAAACATCCATTCCGTCTCTATCCAGTCACCATTCTCACATTCTGGAGTATTATATACATGTGAATAGATACAGTTATGGAAATAATAAGCCTTAACTTCCTTGTAGTGATTGGACTTATATACTGACTGAAATAGCTCATTTAAAAGTGAGCAGTATGGTATCATAGTTCCGCCTGAATCCATAAGAAGGAGTAGCTTTACTGTATTCTTACGTGGTCTATCCATCACAATCTGAAGATACCCACCGTTATTACAGGTTTTATCTATGGTCTGATTGATATCTAGCTCTGTCTTTGGTATATCAAGCTTCGAAGAAAACTGACGAAGCTTACGAAAGGCCATCTGAAACTGCCTGTTATCAAGGGCTCTGTCATCTCTAAAGTCCCTGTATCTTCTAGCTCCCATTACCTGAAAAGCTGACTGATAACCTGTGGCACCGCCAACTCTAATACCACCAATATTACCACCAGTATTACCAAAGCTAGTCTTACCCATAGTACCAATCCAGTATGAACCACCATTGTGTTCACTGTCCTGGTCTTTTAATCTCTGCTTAAACTTCTGCTCCACGTCCTCTTTATCTATGGCACCACTTTCCACGCTGTTGATATAGTCCTTGTCCATCTCGTGCAGAAGCTCGTTCATATCAGGCTTATCAAGCCATCTAAGCAGTCTGTCTGTCAGTGCATCATCTGAGAAAATGCCCTTAAAGTATTCTTCAAAAGCAAGATCAAACTTATCAAAATCAGTCTCACTCTTTACCAGTATACTTCTGGCAATATAATAAAAGCGGGTCATGTTGCTTTCACACAACCCGCTATCAAGTGCTTTCATCAAGGTGAGCCACTCACCAAGTGTCACATTTATTCCTTTGGCTTTGCATGTATCAAAAAATCCTTGGAACATTTATTTATCCTTTAACTAATTGGCATAATGACGAACTGTCTCAAGATCCTCATCCTTCTTAACTATTACGCCGATAAATGGAAGCTTGGTCTTAAGTGTATCAAGGTCAATACCACCTCTTTGAAGTGCATTAACCCAGTCTATAAGCTCTGATGTACTTGGTTTCTTACGTACATCTCTTATACCTCTTATCCAGTAAAATACATCCATAGCATTATTAAGAAGATTCTCCTCAATATTAGGGAAGTGAGTCTTCACAATATCAGCCATAAGATCCTTATCTGGGAAATCTATATAATGGAATATACATCTTCTAAGGAATGCGTCTGGGAGTTCCTTCTCAGCATTAGATGTAATGATTACGATTGGTCTATTCTTGGCCTTAACAGTTCTCTTGGTCTCATGGATATAAAATTCCATCTGATCAAGCTCCCAAAGAAGGTCGTTAGGGAACTCAAGATCTGCCTTATCAATCTCATCAATAAGAAGAACAACCTGCTCGTCTGATTCAAATGCTTCTCCTAGCTTACCAAGCTTGATATATCTTGCAATATCATTGACACCATTCTCTCCAAACTGTCCATCGTAAAGACGCTGAATAGTATCATATGTATAAAGGCCTTCCTGAGCCTTAGTCGTAGACTTGATATTCCATATAAGAAGCTTCTTGCCAAGTGACTTGGCTACTGCTTCTGCAAGCATAGTTTTACCAGTACCTGGTTCACCCTTTATAAGTAATGGCTTCTCGAGTGCTATAGCAACGTTAACTGATGCTAAAAGCTGCTCACTAGCCACATATTCCTGTGTCGAATTAAACTGTTCGCTCACCCTGTTACCAACCTTTCCAAATCTTATGCCCAATCCATCATAGTGTGCTCTGCATTCGCATCTCTCATCATAAGATCATGAAGAGCTTCCTTGGTTGTCTTGCCTCCAAAAAGAATGGCATTAACCTCTTTTACGATTGGCATCTCGATACCATATTTCTCTGCAAGCTGAGCACCAGCCTTGGCTGAATACACACCTTCTACTACCTGCTTTACTTCATCCATGGCTTCCTGCATAGTCTTACCCTGACCAATTAGAATACCTGCTCTTCTGTTTCTAGAATGCATAGATGCACAAGTTACGATGAGATCTCCCATACCTGTAAGACCTGCAAATGTCTCTGCCTTTGCACCCATGGCTACGCCAAGTCTTGATATCTCAGCGATACCTCTTGTGATAAGTGCTGCCTTGGAATTATCACCACAGCCCATACCATCAGCCATACCTGCTGCAAGAGCAACTACATTCTTAAGAGCTCCACCTATCTCCATACCAAGGATATCGGATGATGTATATACTCTAAATACTTCATTATCAAATGCTTTCTGAAGGAAACATGCTGTTTCTTTATTCTTAGCACCCACTACTACTGTTGTAGGAACTCTCTTTCCAACTTCTTCAGCATGTGATGGTCCACACATAACTGTAACCTCAGCCTGAGGTATCTCTTCCTCAATGATATCAGAGAGAATCATACAAGTATTCTCTTCGATACCCTTAGATACATTAACAATAATCTGACCATCGGCCACGAATTCTTTCATCTGCTTGGCAGTAGATCTAGTAAATACAGAAGGTACTGCAAGAACAACAAAATCCATACCCTCTATAGCTGTCTTCATGTCTGTAGTAAAGATCATAGAATCTGCGAGCTTAACTCCTGGAAGCTTATCAACATGCTCCCTCTTCTCATTGAGCATCTGAATCTCTGATTCAATACATGACCACATTGTTACTTCATAATTATTATCACTAAGTAATATCGCACAAGCAGTACCAAAGCTTCCTGCACCGATTATACCAACTTTACCTGCGAACTCCATCTAACTGTCCTCCAATTATCTTTTTGAAATAGATCTAGGCTTAATATCCCCCATCTATTTTCATAAATTGTCGTATATATTCATATCATCCGTATTAAATACTTATGAATAAAATATTAATTTTCTATGCATATGAATCTATGCATATGATTTTATGTATATGTTCCTACATATACGATTCCATGCACGAGCAAAATATAATAATTATTCTGCTTTAGTTTCCACATCAACCTTATTCTTCTTGAAAATATATGTCTTGCGCTCACAATGATTAACAAGTCTCTTGATATTTTCTCTGTGTCTGAATATGGCCATAGCACATATAACAAAGGTCACAACGCACATCTCAATAAGAATAGCTGTTGGAAGACCAGCAAAAGCTCCTACCTCAAAACCACACATAAGACACATCATTGTAAAGAATGCTACCATAAGGATAATAGATCCAAGTGAAACATAGTGGGTTATGAAAAAAACACCAAAAAATGATACCAATCCCATTATGATAAATGGCCAGTAGAATCCAAGAATCATTCCGCCTGTAGCAGCAATACCTTTACCACCTTTGAAACCAAGGTAAAATGGGAAATTGTGACCAATGATAGCTCCAAAACCAGTATAAAGTCTAAGAAGGAATACATAATCAGGGTTATAAGCTTTTGCGATAAAACCTACTATTAATACTGGAGTTATTGTCTTTGCAAGGTCTCCAAGAAATACTACAAGACCTGCTTTCTTTCCAAGGACTCTAAGTGTATTAGTAGTACCAGCATTACCACTGCCATGCTCTCTTATATCAATACCATGAAGTCTACCATAAATATATGCTGTCTGAATCATACCAAACAGGTATCCTACAACTAAGCATATGCCTCGAAGTAATATAGTATTCATTATTTACTATCTTCCTTTCGCTCTCTTATTATAAATTTAAGAGGAGTACCCACAAAACCGAAGGCCTCTCGTATTTTATTCTCAATATAACGTGTATAAGAGAAATGCATCATCTCTTTATCATTAACAAAGATAACGAATGTTGGTGGCTTTACACTTGCCTGAGTAATGTAGTACAGTTTTAACCTCTTACCCTTATCTGTAGGAGGCTGCTGAAGAGCTACTGCCTCTGTCATGATTTCATTTAAGACACCTGTCTTAATACGAAGCGAATGATTCTCTATAACTGTATCAATCATGTCATAGAGTTTTGGCATTCTCTGACCAGTCTTAGCTGAGATAAATATCATCTCAGCATATGGCATAAATGAGAGAATCTCCTTAACTTTATTGGTATATTTATAAATAGTCTTATCATCCTTCTCTACAAGGTCCCATTTATTAACAACAATAATCATTCCCTTGCCGCGCTCATGAGCAATACCTGCAATCTTGGCATCCTGCTCTGTAACGCCTTCTTCAGCATCAATAACGAGAAGAACCACATCGGCACGCTCTACTGCACTGACAGTACGAACAATCATATATTTTTCTAGTTCTTCCTTTATCTTGTTCTTACGACGAAGACCTGCAGTATCAATGAATATATATTCTTTGCCATTATGCTTTACTTCTGTATCGATAGCATCGCGAGTAGTTCCAGCTATATCTGATACAATAACTCTATTCTCACCTATAAGCTTATTTACAATGGATGATTTACCAACATTAGGCTTGCCTACAATGGCTATACGAGGACGATCATCATCTTCTTCCTCGGCGGTATCAACTGGGAAATTCTTGATAACTTCGTCAAGCATATCACCAAGTCCGAGCATATTGGCGGAACTAATAGGATATGGCTCGCCAAGTCCAAGGTTATAGAACTCATATACATCAACCATCTGCTTCTCAAAGCTGTCGACTTTGTTAACAACAAGAACTACTGGCTTGTTACTTCTACGAAGCATATCAGCAACCTTATTGTCAGCATCAACAAGACCCTGACGAACATCAGTTAAAAATATAATAACATCAGCTGTATCAATGGCTATCTGCGCCTGCTCACGCATCTGTGAAAGGATAATATCCTTGCTCTCTGGCTCAATACCACCAGTATCTATAAGCGTAAAGCTCTTATCAAGCCATGTTACATCGGCATATAGTCTATCTCTCGTAATACCTGGAGTATCCTTAACAATTGCAAGGTTTGTGCCAGATAATGCATTAAACAATGTTGATTTGCCTACATTAGGGCGTCCTACAACGGCTACTATAGGTTTTCTTTTTCTACTCATTCTGTCCTCTTCTAGTTTCTATAATTACCAAAATACTTTCTAGTAATTTTCATCTATAATACTTCTTACAAAATCCATACCACTAGATTTTACAATGGTGATAGGTACTTGTAAAGCATTTTGAACCTGCTCTAACGTGATGTCATCAAGGAATACAGTCTCTCCTGAACGCATCATGCACTCGGGTATCAAAAGCCTATCGCCAATATCCCTATCCTTCATTTGAGCAATAAGATCCTGCCCTGTTATGAGCCCCGCAACTGTTATACGCTCTCCAAAAAAATCATTACGTATATCATAAACAGTTGCTGACACTCCTGGATACTGCTCACAAACCTTTGCTGCAAGATCTCGCAGTGTCGGTGCAGCAAGTCGACCTGTAGCAATACTAATTCGCTGTGGTGTAACATTTATGGCTTCGCCCCTGATGTCCTCGAGATAATCTGACACCTCTGTCATGAGAAGTCTAATCATTCCAACACCATTCTCAAGCTGCAGATATCCATCGTAGCTTTCTTCCTCAGGCATCTCTCTTTCAGCAAGTAAATACCACTCGTCAGACGCATGTATAAAATGCATGCCTGATTTCTTAAGAGCTTTCTTTTGATAGCTCTCTATCATATCAATGACCTCACAGGCATCCTGCTTATTAAATGGTTCAAGTGGATACAAACCATCTCGATATTTTGACAGGCCTACTGGTACTACGGAAACACTTTCCAGTACTGGATGATATTCTAGAAGCTTCTTTAGTGAAAACTCTAATTCCTTGCCATCATTGACACCCTTACACAGTACAATCTGCCCATTCATGCGAAGTCCTGCCTCATAAAGTTTATCAACTTTTTTAAGAGCGTCTCCTGCAAATCGGTTATTAAGCATCATGCACCTTAGCTCTGGGTTCATAGTCTGAAATGAGATATTGATTGGCTCAAGGTTATACCTAATCATTCTATCAATATCCTTGTCAGCCAGATTGGTAAGGGTAACATAATTACCCTGTAAGAATGACAATCTTGTATCATCATCCTTAAAGTACAAGGTTTCTCGCATTCCTGGGGGCATCTGATCTATAAAACAGAAAATACATTTGTTATGGCACGAACGATATGTATCCATCAGTCCCTCTTCGAACTGGATTCCCAGGTCCTCGTCCATCTCCTTGTCCACTTCAAGAAGCCACTCTTCACCATCAGGCTTTTTGATTAGCACTTCTATATATTCATCCTCGCATAAAAACTGATAATCAAAGATATCTTCTATCACAGCATCATTGATCATAAGAAGTTCATCGCCAGGTTCTATTTCAAGTTCCTCGGCAATACTTCCAGGATTTACACTTTTAACTATATGCTTTGTTTTCTTCATTAATTTCAACTTCTTTATATAATAATAGCAACTAAGCTCTCTATATAATAACACAAACCTTTTATTGGCACAAAGACCACGGTCAACAAGCATGGAATTTCACAAGTCAAATAAATAAAGAAATAAATAAAGAGGCCTATCCGATGATATGACCCCTTTGATTTACAATACGTTACTTAAAATGTATTTTACTAATTATTAAAACTCAACAGCGTTAGCTGCTCCCTTTGGAAGAGTGATACTATCGCACGGCTCGTAATAAACTGTTACAAGTTCACCAGAACTTTCACTCACAGACTTCTCTACTAAACCAGTCTTTACATTGATATAGAAAGTAAGATCCTGAAATTCCTCTCCATCACGGATTTCTGTACCCTTAACGACATCGTATGTTACTCCATCCTCTTTGATAGTTTCAACATACTCAACATTGGTGAATGAAGAACTTACAGAAACTGCACCTATCTCTTCTACTAGCTCATCGATATCTTCAGTCATACTTGATGTCTTCATCCACATATCTTCGCCTTCACTAATCACGTGCATATATAAAATCTTATCAATAGCATACATCTCCATATATGTATCATCAGCACTTGCTTCCATCATAAAGTCTGAATCAACAATTATGAATGTTGCATAGCCATCTGAAGCCTCTACAGTAAACTTTACTTTATTAAGAAGATATGCATCAGCAAGTGTTTCAGCTGTATACTTGTCAGAAGTATCTTTTCCAGTCTTCTCATCATCTGCGTCATCGTCATCTGTATCTGCATCGTCTGCATCATCAGAATCATCATCAGAGTCTTTGTCCTTCTTATCCTTCTTGTCCTTTTTGTCTTTCTTATCTTTTTTATCTTTCTTATCTTTTTTGCTCTTCTTAGAATCCTTGTCATCGTCATCTTCATCGTCGTCGTCATCATCTACTTCCTTTTCAGAGTTCTTAGATGATTTTGATGAAGTATCTTCTGTACAAGCAGTCGTAGCAAACATAAAGCACATTAACATCATTAATAAAATTACTAATCTCTTTTTCATTAATTCTCGTCCCTTTCATTACCTTAAAATATTTTTGTATTCAAATTACTTTGACACTTATTTTTTAACAAATCAAATTACATAAGTAAATACATTATTTGTACAAATAATATTCTATGAGCACGCATAATTTAGTATCATATAGTTAGAATAATGCAATTATTCTTAAATATTTGATAGCTAAGTATGATTTACTTTATTAGTCCTACTGCACATAAAAAGGGGACATATATAAATCTTAATATTAACGCGCCCTATATATATCAATAAATGGAGAATATTTCAATGAACAACTTATATAAACTTGATGCTTTAAATATAACATCAATCAATGATGAAAATGCTATATGCATGGATTATCCTGACCCTGATGTTATACGTGTGGACAATATCTACTACATGGTATCCACAACTATGCATTTTTTCCCAGGATGCGAAATATTAAGTTCAACTGATTTAATCAACTGGAAACATGCATGTTATGTATATGAAAAACTAGACTCTACTGAGGGCCAAACTCTCCGTGATGGTAAGGGAATATATGGTAAAGGGATGTGGGCTGCAACTATTCGATATCATATTGATTCTTTCTATGTTATGTTTGTCTGCAACGATACACAGAAAACCTATTTATATACCTATAAATCACTGGATGGTATATTGGATGAAAGCTGCTCCTTTAACTGGAACAAACAAAACGTTGAAGGCTTCTATCATGACTGCTCTCTTTTATTTGATACTGATGATGCTGGTAATCCACATATATATGTGGCATATGGCAACACTGATGTATATCTCACGGAGCTTGCACCTGATTTCTCTGGTCCACTCGCAGGTGGACTTCATAGGCTTATAGTATCTGATAAGGGTAATCCTATGCTCGGATACGAGGGAAGCCATTTGTATAAAATTAATGGGAAATATTATCTATTTCTAATTCACTCTACCAGGGATGCTTGGAAAAGAACTGAAGCATGCTTCATATCTGACTCACTCACAGGTGATTTTGTTGGGGGTGATATTCTTAATGATGACTGGGGATATTGTAACTCTGGCATAGCACAGGGCGGTATTGTTGATACTCCTAATGGTGATTGGTATGCTCTTCTCTTCCAGGATAGAGGGGCAGTAGGACGTGTTCCTATTCTGGCCAAGATGCATTTTGATGGAGATGCGCCTGTTATTGACAAAGAATATTCATATCTCAAAACCAGTAACAGATGGCAGTTTAACCATGAGCCGGAACTTAGTCTTGTTGATATCGAGAAAACACCTATTGTTTCCACTGATGCATCGGGTCCAAAACAGTTCAGTGAAGTTCTTGGCAATATGATTAATATCACCATGAAAACAAATGAACTATGTAATAATATCCTTTCTGCAAAAAATACATTTACTAGCAGGCTTTATTATCCTACTACTGATGTAAGTGTTACACTTGATGTAACTGTACTTAAGGATGGTGATCATGCCGGATTATGTATCATACAAGGATGTTATGGACTTATTGGCGTACGCCGTGATAATGATAAATTAATCCTTTATATAGAAGAAAAAAAGCCCCTTGATAACGGAGCTTTCACTTATGAATCCGAAATAACCATAATCGATGTTTGTGAACTATGTAACGAGTCTATCCGCCTTGGTTTCAGCGCTGATTTCACCAATATGAAAGATGAAGCAAGATTCTATTATTATGACAATGATAATAACAAAATCCTGCTTCCACTAATTCATAAAATGTATTTTAAGCTAGATCACTTTGCCGGCAATAGAACTGCTCTATTCATGTATTCTGAAAAAGAATGCGGTGGTAAGGCTAGATTCCAAATGGATTCCAAATAAATCTAAGCACTATCTCGGCAATAGTAGGAAGTATATATATACAAACTATTATTGCCCAGAATAGACATGTGAAGCATACATTAGCCACATTTTGTAGCCACTTCACTTCTAATATTGCATCCCATCTTTTCCACATAATAATAAGAGCAAGTATGCCTATTACTGAAATGATTGCGCCGCTTATTAATCCACGTGGAATATATACTATTGAAATATCATTCATTCCCTCTTCTATTGGAATAAGAGTAAGCGCATCCTCCACACATGGTTCACACTCTACAAACTTACCATTAACCTTGCACCAGAACTTGTCCTGGAAACCGATTGGTAAAAGTAAATAAGGATACCCATCTGTGTTATTGACCTTATACTTCAGCCCATTGTTCGTTGGAGTTATCTCTCGCTCATACTTATGCTGTTCCTGCGTCTTTTCTTTAAGAAGCTCTACATCTAGACTTGAAATAATGAAATTTTCATCCAAAGGATTATCTGTGGATACTTCTAACATTATTGTTTCGTTCTCATACAATCCTAAATATAAACATCCACAATTATAATCGACTGGATAAATGCTATTATCTGGATTTGCAAGATCTGGAACTAATAATATATCACCATTTATTGTTAATTGATACTGAGTTCCAGAATAATCCGGCCCAAAGTATAGCATTCTCTTTTCAACAACAGGAATCGCAAATGATGATTTATAATATCCTTCTGATATTTTTTTATTTACCTCGATTTGATATTCAGAGACATCTATTTCAGATAATAATTCAATATCTTCATTATGAATATCACTAATCAGTTTATTATGGTATTCTACAAAATCACCTGATTCAAAAGACCAATTATGCATACTGTCATTTACTAGTACACCAAATGGATAATATATATTATTTTCTTTAATAGTAAAACCATCGATTTTATTGACACTTGAATATATTTCAGAACTATCATCTAGAATTGAGATAATTGTTCTTATATGAAACAAAGCATCTGAAAAGATTGTTCCACCCGCATCCATCATAATAAAATCATATGTACTATGTCCTAGTTTATTCTTTAAATACGTGAGATTAGAATTATTTGAATAGTATCCAGATGACACCCCACTAATATCCATGGCGTCCGGATAATTGACTGTTAAATTTGCACTCTCATCTCGCACTCGAACCAATCTACTATCTTCATCAACTGTCATATTCTTAATCTCATTTGCCAACTTATTACTATTATTCAAGTAATACGTTTGATACTCTGGGACCCCTTCCTTCAATGAAGGCGCAAGCATAACTGCCCATCCGATTACAATCTGACATAGAATCAAAAAGAATAAAGTTACGCTCTTAGGCTTAAGCATTAATACAAAAGCATAACTAAAAATCATCAATATACAAGCTATCCAAAATAGTCCAAATGACTCAAAACCTGCAGCACCAAGTTGGTTAAGGGGAAGAATAAAATATATCAACGAGCATAACCCTATTATTCCAACAAAAATTGCAGTTATATTTTTTACAAGCAGGGCTGAACTTATTGATTCTTCTTTGCAATTTGAGAGTATCATCAATTCTTTTCCAAATAGTAACAGCATACTAAATGTAAGCATATATGCAAAACGCATAGGAAACTGAGCATACCCACCAATATGCCATACGATATTTATGCACTCAATAAAAATAGGGATAATAGTGAGAAAACATAGTACTAATTCATTTTTTATAACCTTGATGTTGATTTTCTTTTTTATTAAAGCCCATATAGTAAATGCTATTATTATTTCTGTTCCATACAATGTAAATTGTTTTTCACCATCATAATACCCCACTAGCATAAAAAGAATATTTCCAATTAATACACTTGCAGAATTAGATGCTCTTGATGTATGCACTGTTGATATGCTTTCCGGCAACCAATATAAAGCCGAAATAATAATTGCAATGATAGTATTAATGGCAAGATTTAAAATGATATTTTTCTTTCCTTCTGACTTTTGAGAAAATAAAAATAAATATATAATCAAATATAAACAGACCATAAATGTCATTTGCACATTATTAATTAAATCGAATGCAAGCAACAATATAAATAAAATACTTTTTCTTTTCGCCATTATTTTTTCCAATGAAAAAATTAATAATGGAAATGTCATTACAAATTCTAAAAACTGAATGTTAGTATAAAATAGCAATATATACGCAGATGATGCATACATAATTCCCAAAAGGATTTTCCAACCTTTTGGGATAATGTTGTATTTTCTATCTGCAAAAAAACTCATTGAAAAAGCTGCAATCATTAACTTTATTAATAGAAAATATGACATAGCTTCCGCCATATTATCTCTCGAAATAATAAGCAAAAAAATAGTAAGTGGAGTAAAAAATAGACCAATACCTCCTGGCGCACCACCACTCATATTCCAATTCCAAAAAAAGCCACCATTATTATGTAATGCGTCCCAATATCCGACATAAGATGGGATATAGGTTTGAGACATATCATAGTATGATATGTTTATGTCCCCAAAAGGATAAATCCCTCTTATATAATATACAAACATCAAAATCACTGCTGTTAATATTGGCGACCATATCCATGGCGCAATTTGATTTATTTTCTTAATATTAAACTTCATTTTATTCTTCCATTAATTAAATTCATTTATTTTATAAAAGGATATTTTAATCTCTAAATGTCACCTTCGCAAAGTTATAAAATCCCAGATACCAAATATTAAAATCATGGCCACCTGGAAGTTCCTGCCACATATAGTTTTCACCTACTACCATAGTTGGACATACTGATGTTAAATCCTTGGCAGCAGTTGCTGCACTATTATATGCAATCTCATCTTCTGTTCCGCATATATTATAGAAATAGCTAACAGGATACTCTGACTTTTCTGCTATGCACTGCGCAACCTTTGATGAAGGATACGATGTTGGAGCAGCTGAAAAAGCTCCATACCAGCTAAATAATTCAAGATTTTCACATATACCAATATTTATGGTTTGCATACCTCCCTTTGAAAGTCCAGCCATCGCACGATGCTCACGGTTAGCTGACAAATCATAGCTTTCATCACTATACTCAGCATATGTTGCATAATTTTTCTCAATGAATGGTATCAAGTCATTCTTTAGTTCCTGCCCAAAAACATAGAACTGCCCCCAATCACCATTTGTGTTGGCGAAATCCTTTCCAGAACGACCATTAGGAGTTACAACTATAAATGGCTCTATCTCACTATTTTTTATTAGATGATCCATTATACTTTTAACATAGGAATCCTCTCTAGCCATCCCCCATTCATTCTCATCGCCGCCTATGCCATGCATAAGGTATAAAACATTGTACTTCTTA
>JAZRXF010000014.1:0-6727 GCA_045600085.1 Lachnospiraceae bacterium | reverse complement strand
AAACCATATACGACTGGACGGACCAGCTATTTGTGAAAGATATATAGATATTTTATTGATATAAAAAGAAATTAGATTACTAGTATATTTTTATCAAGATAATATTAGATTATCATTAATGCATATTATTGAAATGTAGGTGAAAAGTATGCGATTAATCAAGGCTAGAATAGAAGATGTAGAGCGTATGTGGCAGATGCAGGTAAGTGCATTTACGGATTTATATGAAAAGTATCAGGATACAGAAACTAGTCCTGCCACAGAAAAATTAGAAAAAGTCATAGCAAGATTTAATCAGCCGTTTACTCATTATTATTTTCTGGAAGAAGATGGTGAGTACGTGGGTGGAATCAGGGTAGTTGATTCTGGTAATGATAATCCTAAGAGAATCTCACCTATTTTCATAATGAAAGAGCATAGAAATAAAGGATATGCCAGTAAGGCTATTTCTCTTGTCGAAGAAATATATGGAAGTAATAACTGGGAACTGGAAACTATCCTTCAGGAAGAGGGCAACTGTCATCTGTATGAAAAGATGGGATATAAAAGAACTGATAGACAGACAGTTATAAATGATAAGATGACTTTGGTATTTTATAAAAAAGATTAGAAAAAACGGATAAATGTATGAGTGAATATAAAATAGTAACACTTAGAGAAAGAAAAGACCTGGCAGATAAGGCTGCCAACTGGTTTCATAGTAAATGGGGTGTTCCTGTGGAAGCCTACAAGGAATGCATAGATGCGTACATTAGTAATGAAACTGAGTATGGATGGTACCTGTGCCTTGACGGCGAAAAGATAATAGGCGGCATGGGCGTAATAGAAAATGATTTTCATGATAGAAAAGACCTAACACCTAATGTCTGCGCTGTATATACAGAAGAAGAGTATCGTGGTAAAAGAGTGTCCGGCAACCTCCTAGATTATGTAGTAGAGGATTGCAGGGTTCATAATATCTCGCCAGTATACTTGGTTACCGACCATACAGGATTCTATGAGAGATATGGATGGGAATTTCTATGTATGGTTCAGGGTGATGATGAACCTGATATGACTAGAATGTACATTCATAAATAATGCATAAATAATGCATAAATTGTAAAAGCACTTCGATGTTAAACATCAGAAGTGCTTTTTTGTAGTCAGAAGGTTTTTACGAATGTTAGTAGGCTTTAGGAAGATTTAAATAATCAAATATTAGTGGTATCTCGACCAACCAAATAATCAAGACTTACTTTATAATAATCTGCCAAAGTAATAGCATAAGATAATGGAATCTCTCTAATTCCCTTTTCATATCGCCTATAAACTTCTCTTTGACAAAATAATATATTCGCAACCTGTTCCTGTGTAAGGTCGTGATCTATTCTTAAGCTTTCAATCCTTGGATAATACATAATCTTTCCTCTGAAGATAATACTACCAAGTGGTTGCATAAAATAAGCCGATATGCTACCATACGGTTGCATAGTAAAAGGAGGATTGAATATTTGTGAAAAAGAATAAAATAGTTTTCATTATGTCTATGTTTTTTATTTGTTTATTAACTGGATGTAGGAAAACAGAAATCGATTTAAATAAGTATATTTCTTTTGAATCAACTGGGTATGATACAAAAGGCATTGCTTCATATACCTTTGATAGGGATGGTTTTTTAGCTGATTATGAGGAAGTGATTAAGTTAAGTGATAAGAATCGCAAGGAAGTAAAAAAGGATGCTAAAAAAGAAAATATAAAAATAAAAGGCTCTGCAGCAGAGATTCTTTTAGATGTTTATATTGATGGCGAATTAGATGAGACATCAGATCTTTGTAATGGCGATATCGTGAATTTTAAATGGTATTGTGATGATGAGGATGTATTACAGTATTTCAATGTATCACTACAATATTCGGATGTTACATTTGATATAGATAATCTTTCGCCAATTGAAGAATTCAATCCTTTTGATTATGTTACTGTTTCATTCTCAGGAACAGAACCTTACGGAAATATTTCAATTGATATAGATGACAGTATAGAAGAGATGAAGTTCATCACAATTTCAAAAGACGAAAATATTTATTTAAATATGGGTGATGAAGTTAAATTAACAGCTTCATTAGATTGTACTGATGAAGAATTTCTTGAGTCATTTGGAGAACGATTAGGACAGGCTGAAGAAACATATACTGTTGATGGTCTTTCATATTATGTTAGAGACATATCTGATATTCCAGAAGAAATAATAGATAAAATGTATCAGCAGGCTACTGATGAATTTGATGCTGCAGCTGCTAATGATGGTTATTATAAAAGATCTACGATAGATAGTTATGAAATATATGGATACTATTTCTTGAATAGAAAAGAAGATAGTCCAAACAACATAGACTATGGTAAATACAATATTTACAACTGTGTATTTAAAGTAGATCTGACAACAGAAGCAGGAGTAAGTGGAAGCTTTTTCTATGTAATGAGATTTTATAACATCATGATTTTGGAAGATGGTACCTGCTCCGTCAATCTCCAGATTAATGAAAGAGATGGGTATGCCCTAGAAATAGGTAAAGAGTGGTTTCTTGGTTATGACACAGTAGAATCGATGTTCAGTGACTGTGTAACTGCTAATATTGATAAGTATGAATATACTACGAATATAGATAAATAATTAGTGATGAGGAAATAGAGAATATGAAAAAAAGTTTAGTTTTATTGTTAGTGTTACTAGTCAGTTTTTCAATTGTAGCGTGTGCATCTAATGCGGAAGGTACAACTAATAATGTTGGCAATACAGACTCTGATAATGTTGATTCGGATAATGTTGATTCAGTTGGTGTTTTTGAAGAACAAGAAGAAAGAGAACCTTTATACCAAGAAGGTGATATGCCATATAATATTGTGAAGTACGGATTCGACATTAGTTATTTGATCGTACATCAAGATTTTTCTTATGAAATTGTTGATTACGATACATATAAAGCTTTTATAAAAGAGTATGCGATTGCAACTAATCAACCAGATAAAGCAGATAAAATAAATGGAAGATGTGTTACATCATTGGATTTTTTTGAGGACGAACAGAGGTATTTATTTGAGGGATTAGAATCAGTTGAAGAAATGGTAGTTAGTGGTGCATATTATACTGATGATATTAATTTGATTCCTTATAAACCAGGATGGTACATTATTGAAAATGAAGGTCAGATTATGTATGGCTTCTGGAGAGGTTTCTTATTATATTACACAAATGAAGAAGTATATAATGAATATAATTCCGGAGCATCTGTTGAAAATGTAGAAGAGAATAATAAAGATGCTATTCTTTTCAACAACGGAGATAGTCCATACGTAGTAATCGAAAATGATCATATATTGGCATATCTAATTGTTCATCCAGATTTGTATTACGATATAGTTGATAAAGAAACATATGATGCATTAATAGAAGAATATGAACCAACTCTTGCAAATTCAGATGAAGAAAATATTGTTGGAAACATAGTGACATCAGATCAGTTTCTAAATTACATATATGACAATATATTTGATGTAGCCGAATCGGAAGAGGAAGCTATTGTTAGAATAGCGATGTATATAGATGGTTTTGACAGTAGTATGCATGATGAAATAGAAAAGCAGAAAGTTTTTGAGTATAACGGAGAAACTTGGTACACATTCTACTTTAGAGATTTTTATTATTACACAACTGAATCATTATATAATAAATATGTAAAGTAGGATATGAAGTTAATGAATATGTTGGTGTCCGTCCATCAATATGGGTAGATGAATCCGCCCTTACAATGTATCAATAAATATGTATATACTTAAAAAGCACTTCGATGATAAACATCAGAAGTGCTTTTTTAATAACGATAAATACAATTTTATCTATAAAATCATGCTATCGAAATAGAAAGATTGGCGCCGAGTGTCTTAGCTAGTTCCATTTGTGACATTCCGGATCTTGCTCTTGCCGCACAAACAGCATCTCCAACTAAGTATCAGTCCGGAACTTCGTCTATTCGGATTATTTAAAAAATGGTGCATCAAAATCCTGGGTTATTGCATGTATCTATGTTCTACTTTTGACATCAGAACAATAAATATGATTAAATGTACAATAATTAAGATTAAGATATTTGGAGAGTCCTTATGAATTTATATATGCTTAGACATGGTCAAACCGACTGGAATTTACAATACAAGGTGCAGGGTGGAATAGATATTCCTCTCAATGATACGGGAATACAGATGGCAAAGGATGCTCATGATAAGTATAAGGATATTCCATTTGATATATGTTTTGTATCGCCGCTCGTACGCGCGCAGGTAACTGCGGAGCTCATTGTAGGTGATAGAGGTATAGATATCATCACAGATGAGAGATTAAGAGAGATGTCATTTGGTCAGTATGAGGGAACAGAATCAATATATACTATGCCGGATCACCCTCTCTACAAATTTTTCAGGGATCCTGAGAATTACACAGATGCACCAACTGCTGAGCCTATTGCAGATTTATATGCTAGAACCAGGGACTTCCTTGAGAATACAGTTAAGCCACTTAAGGGTAAGTATGAAAACGTGTTGGTTGTGGGACATGGCGCCATGAACCTAAGCCTCATCAATCAGGTTCTTGAAATTCCATTTAAGGATTTCTGGACTCATATGATGGGTAACTGCGAATGCGTAAAACTGGACATCTAGCCCCGTCTCCAATGTAAAAATATGTTATTATATTAATATGAAAAAAACTTTAATACTTGGAATACTCGCTCATGTTGATGCGGGCAAAACTACATTATCGGAAGCGCTGCTATACGCAGGTGGTACCATCAGGAATCTTGGAAGAGTTGATCAGGGCAATGCTTATCTTGATACTGACTCACGGGAGAGAGCCAGGGGTATCACTATTTTTTCCAAGCAGGCCAATATAGATATTAATGATGAGCTTATGCTCACTCTTATAGATACACCAGGGCATGTTGATTTTTCTGCAGAGATGGAGAGAGCTCTTAGCATTCTTGATTTCGCAGTTCTTGTTATTTCTGGACCAAGTGGTGTACAGTCTCATACCAAAACTCTTTGGAAGTTACTTAAGGCTTATAATGTTCCAACCATTATATTTGTTAATAAGATGGATATGTCGGGAGTTAATCTAACAGAAACCATATCCGAACTTCATAGTAAGCTTTCACTTAAGATTGTAGATTTTAATAAAGCAGCTGTTGATAGCAAAGATGACGAGTTTTATGAAGAGCTTGCATCCTGCGATGAAGCTCTTATGGATGAATACCTAGAGAGCGGTGAGGTATCGCATGCATCTATAGTTGATGGAATTAAGAAGAGAAATATTTTCCCATTAGTTAGCGGATCTGCCCTTAGATATCAGGGAATAGATGCACTTGTTCATGTTATACAGGAATATATGGAGGCACCTTCTTCTACCGATGAATTTGGAGCCTATTGCTACAAAATTACGCGAGATGAGAAGAATACCAGACTTACTCATATCAAGGTTACTGGTGGAAGCCTACGTGTTAAATCCAGCATCAATGATGAGAAGATCAACGAGATAAGACTGTATTCTGGTAATAAATACACAGCAATTCAGGAAGCGACTGCTGGTATGGTTGTTGCACTTACTGGCTTAAATGATAGTAAGCCTGGCGTAAGCTATGGAAAGGGTTACAAGGAAAATAAACCTATCCTGGAGCCAGTCTTATCATATGCCATTAGATACCCAAGAGACGTGGATGCGACTCAGATGCTGAATATACTAAGAGAAGTTGAGGATCAGCTACCAGAGCTTCAGGTAGAGGTTGATGATGAACACAGAGAGACACGAGTTAGTCTAATGGGTACAGTTCAGACAGAGATTATCACAGAGCTGATTCGTGATAAATATAATATCGCTGTAACTTTTGATGTTGGAAGTATTTCATATAAAGAAACAATACTTGATGTGGTAGAGGGAGTTGGACACTTTGAGCCACTTAGACACTACGCAGAAGTTCATCTAAGGTTAGAGCCTCTAGAGCTAGGCTCAGGTATGCAGTTTGATAGTGAGGTCAGTGAAGACTTACTAGACAAGAACTGGCAGAGACTTATTATGACTCATCTAGAAGAGAGAGTTCATAGAGGAGTGCTTACAGGCAGTCCTATCACTGATATGAAGATAACTGTTGTGGGTGGAAGAGCTCACAATAAACACACAGAAGGTGGCGACTTCAGGCAGGCAACATATAGAGCAGTCAGACAAGGACTTATGCAGGCAACATCTAGACTTCTCGAGCCATATTATGACTATACACTCACTATTCCAGAGGGTATGGTTGGAAGAGCCATGACTGATATAGACAGGATGAATGGAACAAGTGAACTTACAGAATCGGCTGGAGGCGTAGCTGTCCTTAATGGCAGGGCACCAGTTGCAACCATGCATACCTATGCAACAGACGTAGCTGCCTATACCAAGGGCGAAGGCGTGCTCAGTCTTTCTGCTAGTGGATATGCTCCTTGTCACAATGAAGAGGAAGTGCTTGCCAGAAGACGATATAATCCTGACACTGACAACCGAAATCCTTCGTCATCTGTATTTTGTAGTCACGGCGCAGGAACAGTTATTCCTTGGTATGAAGTGTTCGATTATATGCATGTTCCATCTTGCATCAATGGTATGAAGCGCGAAGATGACATTAGCACAATGAAGGTTATTAAGCATCATACAAATGCT
>JAZRXF010000013.1:0-7698 GCA_045600085.1 Lachnospiraceae bacterium | reverse complement strand
CGATAAACTGTAGTTTTACAACAGTCATCGCTTTTGTTTTCTCTTTAGGGTTCTGAGAAAAATTTATATTGAAATAATAAATGACATATCACAAAATATATAGGGGACAAATTATAGAAAAATATAGGACAATTTATTAATTCGGATTATATTCCATATAATTAATCAATATATGTCACGATATTACCTGTTCTTTTTAAAGGTTCTCTAATTGGTAATCCATCATCAGTATCAGGATAACCAACTGCAAGAGCTCCGTATACTCTTTCATCATTATCCATACCAAGATTAAACATCTTATTTAAAATAATAGGATTCTCACCAAGCCAACGAAGCTGATTAATCCACACACTTCCAAGATCAAGAGAATTGGCCATAAGCATCATATTCTCGAGAGCACACGCACAATCAGCAATATTATTACCATAATCCTTCTTATTGGCAGTAATAATAAGTGCGGGAGCATTATAGTGAAACACATAATTACCATTCTTAGATGCATTAATAGAATTAACTATCGATTTATAGGTAGTTTCATCATATGACATCTTGGCAAATTCTTGCATAGCAAGTCTAGCAAGTTCATCTAATATATCTTTATTCGTAACAATAATGAAATGAGTACTCTGACTATTCCCACCGCTAGGTGCATATCTACCAGCTTCTATTATTTTAGCTAATATATCATCAGGTACTTTATTTTCCTTAAATTTTCGTGTACTTCTTCTACTTTTAATAAAATCAAGCATTTAATTATCCTTTCAATACTAAACCGGAATTCAATTAAAAAACCACACATATATATTATATGCTAAAATATAATATACTATAAATTTTAAGGAACATCTATGTTATACAATAATATTTCATTTCGTTATCCATTTCGAGATTATCAAGCCAGAGTTCTTAATACTTTAGATGAAAAACTTGGCGACAATAAAATACACGTAGTTGCAGCACCTGGATCAGGGAAAACTGTTCTTGGACTTGAGATTGTTCGTAGATTAGATATACCCGTACTTATTTTAACGCCTTCTATATCAATAAGAGAACAATGGATTGACAGATTTTTAAGTTTATTTGTCAATGATAATGCAAAAGATTATTGGTCTAATAATATATCCGACTCGCTTGATGTCCCCGCAATTATTACTTGTATAACATACCAGGCTCTTTATGCAAAATTTCAAGATACTAATATCGAAACAGTTGCTGATAAGCTTAAGTCAATAGGTGTTAAAGGCCTAGTACTAGATGAAGCACATCATCTTAAAAGAGAATGGTGGAAAGCACTGACAGATCTGAATGATAAGCTAGAATCTCCTGCTATTATTTCACTAACAGCTACCCCACCATATGATGCAAGTAGCTTTGAATGGAATAAATATAATACTTTATGTGGCGAAATTGATATAGAATTATTTACCCCTGAAATGGTCCAGAAAAAATCGCTTGCTCCATACCAGGATTTTGTATATTTATGTACTCCTACAGATACAGAAACTTCTGAATTATTACAGGATAATTATGATCTCAATACATTATATAAATCCATACTAAGTAGTAGAGATTTATATAATGAAATATCAGTGAGTCCATTATTAACTGCTACAAGTAATATACCCGAAGTGTTTTTTAATAATCAAGGATTACTGTTAGCTTTAGTAGATTTTATGAAAGGATTTGCTATTCCTGCCGCTTACACTTACGAAGGCAATGAAGAAAAGGCCACTAAAATGATTGGTACATGGAACGATGAACTAGTTCGAAGAGCCAAGTTTACAGGTCAAAATTACCACCAAATAACAGACAATCCAGTTATTGTAGAAAATGTATTTTTAACATTAATACCATTTTTATTTGAAGAAAATAGCTTTATCACAATGGATTATCAGGAAAAGCTTAAAACAATACTAAAAAACAATCATTTATTAATAAAAAACAAATTTTCTGCAGAAAAATATAACGAAAGAAAAGAAAAACTTCTAAAAAATACATCAGCAAGATTATCGGCCATATGCGATATCACACTAACAGAATTGAAAAATATGAAAGATGATCTTTGTATGTTAATTCTCCTTGATAATATTGGCAAGGAAAATATGTCACTTATAGGTACCTCCTCTCCTATTTCAAGTATTGACTGTGTATCAGTTTTTGAAAATTTAAGACGCTACAATTCATTAGAAATCGAAGGTTTTGAATCTAACAATATAATGGATAATAATAGTTCCAGTAGGCTTGCTGTTCTATGCGGAAGTGTTTGTATTCTTCCTTGTAATGTACGATTAAGCGATGATATGACATCTAAGGAGATTGGTGATACAGGATACAAAACGGTAACTATAAATGATTCAAATAGAAAATCAATAGTTTCTTTTGTTACAGATCTCGTTAATGATAGGATTATAAATATTCTTATAGGAACAGTATCTCTTTTAGGTGAAGGCTGGGATGCTCCAGCCATTAATACTGTTATTCTCGGAAGCAACATAAGTTCTTATGTACAATCTAACCAGATGCGTGGACGTGCTCTTCGTATTGATCCAACAGACACTAATAAAACAGCTAATATATGGCATTTATGCACACTTAATCCAGTTAGTTACTTTGATGAAACTAGATTTGGCTCATCTTTAGAATACAACTCACTATGTAATAGGTTTGAATCATTACTTGGTATCGATTCCGAAGGAACTAATATAAGCAATAACATAGATAGATTACATTTACCAGCAACTATTAATATACCATTTACCATTCAATTTATTGATGAATATAATACTTTCTCTAAAACATATTCTTCTAAAAGAAGCTTAATATATAGTCAATGGGAAAAACTTAATGCCACTTATGATCTTGGAAAAGTACGTGAATCCATTACGGTCAAAGAATGTAAAAAAGAAAAAATCATTCAGTCTGGGCAGCTTAATCTTCACGAGATTAGTAGTATAAGTACCGGTCTTTTATTTACACTTAAAGAGCTTAATCTAATCAGTAAAAAAGTCACTTTAACTGTAAGAAAAAATACCAGTATATTAAAGCATAATCAAAATAAAAATATAAATATTACAGTTGATAACTGTTCTTCCAGAGAACGTAAATTGGTTATAGAAAGCATAAAGCAAATAATATTACCTGAAAAATATGGTCGATATATTATATGCAAAAAAGCTTTCCTTCGTGGTTCAATACTTCTAGGCGTTCCAGAATGTTTTAAGACAAAGGCCAATATTCAATTATTAATAAAAAATATACCTTTAATAAATCTTGAACTACTGGAGGCTAAATCTGAAAAAGCTATACAGCTAATATTTAAACATAGCTTACGTGAGAAAAAAATATTAATTAACATTCTTAAGTGCGGTGAATAAAAAAATCCTCTATACTTACAACAGTATAGAGGATTTAAATTTTTATCGACACTTTAAAATAATACTATTATACTTCTTATAAAATACCAGCTTCATTAAAAGTAGTATAAATCTCAATACGCTTTGAATCCATCTCAGGCATACCAATAAATATACCACCATAACCTAGTTCGCCAGCATTATTATAACAACGAATAACTTCTACGAAACAATGAATAACTTCCTTTGTCCATATTGTAAGGTTACACTCATATACAGAACCAATTGACAAAGTCTCAGCACATACAAAACCAATTCCACTCTTAGATACATCTTTAATAGAAATCTGTGTCTTAGTAGAACCATCTCCGCCAAGCTTTTTAATCAATAATTCACCTTTAAGTTCGAGTCTTCGATCTCTTCTTTTTTCTTCCACAATGAACCTCCAGAACTTATGTCCATGAATAATATCATATTAATTATAGCATAATCAAATGATTATATTCAATTAGTTATATTCATACATATTAATATTATATTATGAGCATAGCATCACCAAACGAAAAGAATCTGTACTTCTCTTCTACGGCTTTTTTATATGCATTTAATATATTCTCTCTACCGACAAGAGCAGCTACTAGCATTATAAGTGTGCTTTCTGGTAAATGGAAATTGGTAATAAGTCCATCTGGTATCTTAAAGTCATAGCCAGGATATATGAATATATCTGTATCCTTACTGCCACACTCTACGTGACCTTTTCTATCAGCCATAGACTCAACAGTTCGAACCGATGTGGTGCCAACACATATTACTCGCCTACCACTAGCCTTTGCTTCATTGATAGCATCGGCAGTCTCTTTATCAATCTGACAAAATTCAGTATGCATATGATGATTTATAAGATTGTCTTCCTTAACTGGTCTAAATGTACCAAGGCCAACATGAAGCGTTACAAATCTTATATCGACGCCTTTGTCTCTAAGCTCATCAAGAAGCTCATTAGTAAAGTGAAGACCTGCAGTAGGCGCCGCAGCTGAACCATCAAACTTAGCATATACCGTCTGATATCTGGTCTTATCCTCAAGCTTATTATGAATATAAGGAGGAAGTGGCATCTCGCCAAGCTGATCAAGTATCTCCTCAAATATTCCATCAAAGGTAAACTTAATAATTCTATTACCTTCTTCCACGATATCTACTATCTCGCCCTGAAGAAGCCCGTTACCAAAGTCAAGCTTACAACCTGGCCTCGCTTTCTTACCAGGCTTAACAAGACACTCGAAGCTAGAATCCTCTAGTCTCTTAAGAAGAAGCACTTCTATAACAGCCCCAGTATCTACCTTGGTACCATAGAGTCTGGCAGGTATTACCTTGGTATTATTAAGTACAAGCATATCTCCTTCGTGAAGATAGTTTACTATCTCATAAAAATGATGATGCTCTATCTCTCCAGTCTCTTTATTAAGTACCATGAGTCTTGATGAAGATCTATCACTAAGAGGATCCTGAGCAATTAATTCTTCAGGAAGATCATAATAATAATCTGATTTTAATAATTGTTCCATTTATAACATCCTAAACATATAAATTGATTTATTTAAGCATTCTTAAGGAATGCAACATATCCCTGCTTGTTCTCATATAAGTCTGCCTTAGAAATACATTCATTAGGAGCATGCATGTTAAGCACTGGTACGCCGCAGTCAATAACATTCATGCCATATAGCGCTGTGATATAAGCGATTGTTCCGCCGCCGCCAAGGTCCACCTTGCCAAGCTCTGACATCTGATAGCTAACACCCGCATCATCCATAATCTTACGAAGCTTGCCAAGATATTCAGCATTAGCATCATTTGAGCCTGACTTACCTCTCGCACCTGTAAATTTATCAAATGAAAATCCGTATCCAAGGAATGATACATTCTTCTTATCAAAGCTTGATGCATATGTTGGATCATATCCACTAGTAACATCACTAGAAAGCATATAAGAACCAGCAAGACATCTTCTAGTTGCAAGCTCACTATATACGCCCATTCCTTCTAAAAGTTCTCTTACTACATTCTCAAAGAACATAGACTGCATACCAGTTGCGCCAACAGAGCCAATCTCTTCCTTATCAACTAAGATACAACAAGTAGTTCTCTTGCAGTTTTTAGCTTCAAGCATACCACGAAGTGAAGAATATGCACATACTCTGTCATCGTGACCATATGCAAGTACCATACTCTTATCAAAGCCAGCGTGTCTAGCTTTACCAGCTGGTACAACCTCAAGCTCAGCACTGTTAAAGTCAGCTTCTTCTATACCATAATTAACAGCGAGTATCTTAAGTACATTGGCCTTAACTGCTTCCTTTTCTTTCTCATTCTTAGTAGCCTTAAGTGGCATATTACCTATGATGATATCAAGAGCCTCGCCCTCAATTACCTTATTAGCCTTCTTTTCCATCTGCTCGGAAGCTAAGTGAATAAGTAAATCTGATACAAAGAATACTGGATCATCCTCATCCTCACCAATATTAATCTCTACTGTTGTACCATCCTTCTTACATACAACACCGTGGATAGCAAGTGGTATAGTTACCCACTGATATTTCTTGATTCCACCATAATAGTGAGTATCAAGATAAGCAAATGCATTATCCTCATAAAGAGGATTCATCTTCACATCAAGTCTAGGAGAATCGATATGAGCACCAAGAATGTTCATACCACTCTCTATATCCTCGTTACCTATCTGGAACATAACGATAGCCTTATTCATGTTGACAAAGTATACCTTGTCGCCCTTCTTAAGGCTTCCCTTCTTGACTTTACCAGGTACAAGTTCTTTGTAGCCTTCTTTTTCTATCTCTCTAATAATATAATCAACGCACTCACGCTCTGTCTTGCAGTTACTTAAAAAATCCATATAACCATCAGCGTAAGTCATAACCTTTTTCATAGTTCTGGCATCATATTTTTCCCATGCACTCTTTCTTTCCATGCTTCTTCTCCTTATGTCATTTTATCTGAACTAATCAAGTCAAACCAAGTCCCGCATTCTATTTCCATATCCTAAAATAGAATTAGCACTATTGTAGTTCTTATAACTATAATAATGCTAATGTCTATTATTTTAAATATATTCTTGTAAATATATCATTTTAATATATCGTTCAATACTACGAACGAAGATCAATATCGAGGTGGAACTTAAGGTTCTTAAGAATCTTCTTAACAAACTTATCCACTGCCTCACCTTCGAAGCCTTCATCGCCTGGTGTAAATGTAATAGTAAATGCCATACTCTTCTTATCAGCGCCAATTGCTTCACTTTCGTATACATCGAAAAGCTTAATATTAGATACTGCCTTACATGAATCAGCTATTACCTTCTCGACCTGTCCGCAAGTAACATCCTTATTCATAACAAGTGCAAGGTCTCTGTTCTCATCTGGGAACTTGCTCATAGCCTTGAATGATGGACTCTTATCATAGTTGCACTCAAGTGCTGCAAGGTCGATTTCCATTATATATGCGCTTGTACGAAGGTCAAGCTTCTCAGCCACCTCATAAGCAACCTTACCAAGGTAACCAACTACTACGCCATCACACTTAATACTTGCTGTCTGATATGGATGAAGGAACGATTTAGTATCCTTCTCATATTCAAACTTAACTAAAAGATTATCAGCAATCTTTTCAGCAATACTTTTTAATGTAAAGAACGATTCATCATCGCCCCATACGCCAACTGCAAGTGTATCACGCTCTTCAGGATACTCAGTAAGAGGAAGATCCTTAGCAATGAACTTCTTAGCAACCTCAAAAAGTCTGCCTTCAAGATTAGCCTTCTTCTGGTTTCTAGATATAGCAGCAAACATACTAGGAACAAGAGTTGTTCTCATAAGAGAAAGATCCTCATTAATAGGATTCATGATTCTAATAGCATGTCTTTCTGGTGCATCAGCTGGTAGATTAATTAAATCTAAGTCAGCTGGTGAGAAGAACGAATAATGGATACACTCATGAGCACCTGTAGAACAGATTGCCTTCTTAAGCTGTAATTCCTTCTTCTGCTTTCTGCTAAGACCACCCATTGTAACCTTGGCATCAGGCATAAATGTAGGAATAACATGATCATAACCATACATTCTGATGATTTCCTCTGCAACATCTGGATAGCTCTCCATATCCTCTCTATATGCTGGAATCTGAATTGTAAGCTCATCACCGTTAATCACTGGCTTAAAATCAAGATTAGTAAGAATACGTACGATATCCTCAGATGGTACTTCGATTCCTAGTACGTCTAATACTCTCTTGATACTTACCTTCATCTCCTTAGGCTCAACTG
>JAZRXF010000012.1:0-19652 GCA_045600085.1 Lachnospiraceae bacterium | reverse complement strand
TGGACACCAAGTCCCAAAAAACTTAGACCGACTTCTGCGATTACCGCATTATTAAATCCCACTGCCGCGCCGCTTAAAATGCTTATGTATGCATTTGGAAGAATCTGTGCAAATATGATCCGCCCTGCGCCATCTCCTACCAGCCTTGCACTCTGAACAAACTGCATTCCCTTAAGCCGTAGCATTTCACTTCGTGCAATTCTTGCAAAACTCGGAATGAACAAAATACCGAGCGCCAGGATTATGTTTAAAAGGCCGGAGCCTAAAAAGCTTACAAAGACAAGCGCCAGAAGGATACTCGGAAAAGCATTGAGAACATCGTTAATTCTCATGATAATCTCGTCAAACCATCCGCCTACATAGCCCGCGAAAAATCCGATAACGGTCCCTACTACCATGCCAAACGCAACGGTTACCATCGACACTAAGAAAGTGGTTCCGACGCCCTGCATGACGCGGCTGAATATGTCGCGTCCGTAGTTATCGGTTCCGAAAATGTGTGCAAGGCTTGGCGGCCTTAATTTAAGAGCCATGCTCATTTCCGTTGTGGAATAAGGCGTCCAGAAAAGACCGACGATTGCCATAAGCAAAATCACTCCGGTTATGATCAGTCCGATTATTAAGCTTTTGTTTTTCTTAATACTCATTTAACCTTTTATTTTCAGTCCGCTTCTATAATTTGACTCTTGGATCCACGGCCTGGTAGATCATGTCCACGACAAAATTTATCGCGATAATGAAAAATGCGATAAGCAAAACCACGGCCTCTACAACAGGGTAGTCACGGTTTGATATCGCAGTTATTAAAAGCGTTCCTATTCCCGGAACGGAAAATACCTGTTCAACGATCAAGCTTCCGGCAACAATCTCCGCTACGATAATTCCCATGAAGGTAATTACCGGCACGAGCGAATTTTTAAGAACATGTCCATAGAAGACTCCATCACGCGTGCAGCCCTTGGCATAAGCCGTGCGCACGTAGTCTTTATGCAGTTCGCTCCTGATTGATGTTGAAAGGAATTTTACCGTCATCGCAATCTTAGGAAGTGCTATGGCGATACTGGGGAATATTAGATAACCTATAAACCTGCCAAAGCTCACATTATAGCTTACATATCCACCTGGCTTAAACCAGTGGAGTACAAGTCCAAATACATATGTGATGATGATACCAAGGAAAAATTCTGGTACGGACATTACAACCTGATTGGCTGTATATACGCACTTGTCCACCTTGCTACCAACTCGCTTGGCCATCTCAACGCCAAGAGGAAGCGATATAGCTATGGTTATAACAAATGCTATAAGAGACATAGTCAGAGTAATCGGTATCTTCTGAGCTATCATTGATGAAACTGGAATATGGTAGCTGTAAGATGTACCAAAATCCCCCTTAAGATAGCTAAGTATCCAGTCTCCATAGCGAACAAGGAACGGTCTATCCAGTCCAAGCTCGTGTCGAAGCGCTGCTACTCTCTCTGGTGTAGCTTCTGTACCAAGCTGTGATACTGCCACATCACCTGGTATTATCTCAAATGCTAAAAACACCAAAAAAGACACTGCAATCAGTGTCACTATCATAACTAATAATTTTTTTGCAAAATATATAAGATTTGATTTCATTATATTAGTAAAAGCCTCTCGGTATCAAAATAGCAATCATCCCGTCTCCGGGATGACTGCTACTATAGACATATAATATACTCCTAATAATTGGCATATCATGCCAAATAAGCAAGCTTATTATTTGATATATAACTTTGAATAATCCTGTACATATAATGGATAGAACTCATATCCACCAAACTTATTGCTTATAGCTACAAAATCAGGAAGATCCTGGATATATACGTTGGCAGCCTCCTCGGAAAGGATTGTTAAGCACTCCTTATAGTAAGCTGTCTGCTTTTCATCATCTGTAGTTGTAGATGCATTGTTATAAGCTTCATCATATGCTGCAGAGCTAAAGTTTACAAAGTTATTGTCTCTGCCAGTTACAAAACGATCAAGTAACTTGCTGGCTGTAAGTGTAGAAGCATCAACACCTACAACTGTTGACTCGTAGTTTCGTCCTATATATACATCATTTAACCAGCTATCCCACTCTACAAGCTCAATATTGGCTGTAACACCAATCTTCTTGAACTGTTCCTTAAGAACCTGAGCAGTATCTACGTGCTGTGTATAGTTAGACGGAACTGTGATGCTAAACTCGAATCCGTTTGGATATCCAGCTTCTGCAAGAAGCTCTTTTGCCTTCTCGATATTCTGGTTGTATGTATCATTAAGACTTGCATCATAGTACTTACCAAATGAAGGGAACATACTTGATCCAAGCTCTGTACCCTTACCATCTGATACAAAATCCATAATCTCCTGTGGATCCACTGCATAACAAAGTGCCTGTCTTACTCGTACGTCATTAAATGGCTCTACTTTATTGTTAAGATATAATGCCTGAACAAGATTCATAGTACCTTCAAGTACATCGAAGTCTGAACCTTCAAGCTCAGCAGCCTGAGTAGAGGTTACTCGGGCAATCATATCGATTGAACCGCCCTTAAGCTCCATAACGATAGCGTCTGGGTTAGCACAAACCTTAAGTGTTACTGTCTTAATGTGAGGCATCTCACCATAGTACTGGTCAAATGCTTCAAGTGTAATAGACTCCTGTGGAACACGATTTACAAACTTATAAGGACCTGTTCCTATTACTTTTGTAGCAGGGTCTGTATTGCTTTCTGGAATAATAGCTGTTGTCATATCAGCTAAGAAATCAACATTAGCCTCTTTAAGTGTAATAACTACTTCATTGTCACTAGCTGAAACTGAATCGATGTTGGCAAATCCTGGAACGTATCCGCCATCTATACATCTGTTAATAGAATATACAACATCTGATGTCTTCAGATCGCTGCCATCGTGGAACTTTACACCCTCTCTGATTTTGAATGTGTAGGTCAGTCCATCGTCACTAATAACATGGCTCTCTGCAATTGCATCATAAAGATTACCCTCTGAATCGTACTTCACAAGACCTTCGTAGACATTGAATAATATCTCTCTAGTACCTGCCGCATTAACAACATGCGGGTCAAGTCCGTCCTCCAAATCCTGTGGGATTCCTACTGTAATCTGTCCATCAAGGGATGCACTCGCCTTATCACCTTGGCAACCACCAAGTGCAATAGCCGAAGTCATAAGTACGAGAACTAGACCTAAAATAAGTCTTTTACTTCTCATTACTTTTTTTCTCCTTTATGAATTATTGTTGCATATTTAGATATGCAAGCACAGTATATTATGTAACTCACTAAAAAACAATGTCAAAATAAACAAAAAACATCAGCTACTTCTTAGTAGCTGATGTTAAATTCTTCGCAATCTCTTCTTCTGAAGCACCTGCTTCAATATTATGAACTCCTACGACCAATCGCTTGTCGTAACCATTTTTACACAAATACATATCATATTCCGCAGCCGAATTAACAAGTCCTGCTTCAGCGCATCGCTTTGCCACAACAAATGAACTATCACCTGCATTGATATTAATTATGCAATTAGCAGTAGTAGCATCCACAGGCTTCTCTTCTTCCTTTGGGGTATCCTGCACCTGATTATCTGCCACAACTTCACTCGGATCTTTTACTTCGGCACCGCCATCGGATTCATTATCATTTGTATTATTATCCAAATCACCATTCAAAGTATCATCTAGCTTTTCGTCTGTAACATCTTTATCACTATCTATAGCGGAATCCTCATTATTTGAAAGTTCTTTATCTGATACTTCTTTATCTGATGCTTCTTTATCAACTTCAGCCTCTTTATTATCAATTGCTAATATATCTTTATCATCATTAACAACATTAGCCGCTTGATTTTCTAATACTTCAGCATCCTGATTGACTGTATTATCACTTACAGGCTTCAAAACGGTGCTTTCTATCATTCCTAGTGCAGCTGCTTTCTGCTTTATCTCTTCGTCGGTTAATGGAGCAGAGCCCTTTCCAGCTAGCGAAAAGTGAAGAATTATAGCAGTCACAAAAACGCCAATTCCGATGCCCCTTAAATAAAACTTTAATTTCATATATTAGTTCACCTAGTATCACTTAAACAAATCTATTACGAGCTTCACTTCTCCTACTCCAAGACCAAGTTCCTTGGCAATAGCAACGTTGGATTTTCCCTGATTGTGAAGTTCCAGGATTTTCTCATTATTATTGCCTGAAGAAGTATTACCCATATCAAACTTAAAACTTGGCATATTATCAGACTGAGTTTTAGCTGCTTTTTTGCTAACTCTACTCTTAACACCAACCCTCGTTTTCTTAGTTTCTTTGGTTTCTGCCTTTGTTTCAGTTCCCTCTATATCTGATTTTGCCTGCTCGCTCTCACCATCTTTGTCCAAATCCTCTTCTGCCTTTTTAGCATCATTAGATTTATCCCCTAATATTGCTGGTGGTTCATAAGTATCAAATTCTGGAATAATGATTTTTTCGTTAAGCTTAGGAACTTTCATCTCGTCGCCCTGAATTATACGACGTGCATTAATCATTTTATCCTCAGCTACTACCGAATTGTCCATGGCATTAACAGACTTCTCATAAGCGATCTTTGCGTCATCACTTGCCTTCTTGGAATTCTCGACAGCTTCCTGCGCAAGAGAATTGGCTTCCTTGGCATCCTGAATAGCCTGACCAAGAAATACTGTAAGGTCATTTTTATTATTATTAAGCATATCACTAAGGAATACTACTTCCTGATGATTCTTGCTAATCTGATTAAGAATTGTATCAGAGTATTCTCCCATAGCCATCATTTTTTCATTAGTAATACGTTCAAGCTGCCTTTCAGCTTTTTCCATAGTATAACTAATTGTCTCATCAGTTAAATCATCAGCTTTTTCTCTGGTTTGTTCATACTCTTCGCGTACGAGCCTACGAATTTCTTCTTCGCTAAGTCCCTCTACTGTTTTCTCATCCTTCTTATCAGGTATGAAAAAACTCACTATGAATACTACTATTCCCAGGATCAGCAATACTATTTCAATGATTTCCACAACTAATCCCCTTTTCTATAATAATTATTATCTCATCAACTACAAATCATCTGTTTTATAACGAACTCATTTTAACAGTTCCATCTTTTTTAGTAAACCTACAATATTTGAAATTCTCCTTTACCATCATAAACTGATCAGATATTGTAACAGCAGTTCCACCAAATACTGTTCCAGTAACCTCAACACTTGCATCTGTACTGGCTTCCAGCATTTCTCGTAGCCTTGCCATCTCTTCTGTCGATGCTTCAATTTTTTCTTTAAGACTCTTAGAAGTTTCAGCTAACTGCTGCAATGTTTTTAACTGATCTGGCATCATTCTTGCTCCCGAGGCCAGCTTCTCTTTGGTGGCTGTGAGCGCCGGAGCTATTTTATTTAGATTACTTTCAGCTGTTTCTACTTCTTTCTCAAGCTCCTTATATCTGGCCGCTACTAAGGGATCAATACCAACAACAACATTTGTTCCAGACCCCATAGGAGACCCCAGATTCTTTACTTTTATGGAATTGGTTGCCTGAACATTACCACCCGTAATAAAACCTTTACTAGACTGAACTATAACAGCATTCTTGGCCTGAACATTGCTAAGCAAAATAGAATCAGTCATAACTGTATCTCCTGAAATGACTGTACAGTTTTCAATGAACTTGGCAACAACATTACCGCCTGCCTTAAGGATTCCACGGTTCATTCCGTTTACACCTCTTGTTAGCGTAATATTCCCGTCAGCCTCAAGATATGCACCTTCAACAACTCCTCTTACCTCTATATCACCATGAGCTTTCACTGAAAAATTAGATATAACATTATTATTTACTATAACATTACCCTGATACTCAATGTTACCTGTTGATACATCTACATTCTCGAGTTCGAGTACATTGTTAACAAAGACCTTACCATTTACATATGTTACATGCCCATCAATCTTTGATGTCATAACAGTACGATCTTCATTTAATTCAATATTAAGCCCGTGAGATAAAGCCAGTCTCTTAACATCTCTAGGCTTTATAACGCTACCAAGTAAATCATAGCCTGGTTCACCTCTATCAGCAGGCTTAAGAGTAGCCAATATATCGCCTGCATGACAATGGTTAACTAGTCCTAGATCAAAATAATCAACAGTTCCATCCTCATTGAGTTTTGGATGCGAAATCTTATTGACATCAAAATGATATGTTATCTCTGCATCGGTACCTTCTCTTGGTTTCTGTCCTTCTGCAATAATATAGTTGTAACAATATTTCTTGTCATTTACGTAGGCTTCAATAATATCTTCCTTAAAGCATTGTGGAATAACCTTATTAAGTCTCAGCTCTGAACGTACTCCTTCAGCGTCAAGTGTTCTACCACCATCTGATGCAGGATAAAATCTTGCAACAGCCTTCATTCTATTATCAACAAAATAAATAGAACAGGTCTCTGCTACGGGTAACATTTTTGTGTCAGTACACCTAACATAGGTAAAGCCTTCTCTTAACTGAATCAGTGCCTCATTAAGTACCTTGATATCATACGGTACTTTTACTCTCTCAAGATATGCTGTCAATTCTTTTAAATCAATGGCAGCACCGCCTTCTGTTGGTGCATACAGCATTACACCAGTCTGCGTTTCCTTTGTTATCAGTTTAAAATATCCATTCATTCGTATATGTCACTTTCATTTAATTATTAAAGTTTATTAACACAAAGAGCCACGGAGTTTTATCCTCCGTAGCTTCTCTAATTTTCATGGATTAATATTATATTTTTGCAAGTATGCCAACATAATCGCCAAGTATTTCGCGCATTTTCTGTAGTGCTCTAGTATGAAGCTGTGAAACTCGAGATTCTGTTACTTCAAGCACTGCACTTATTTCTTTTAAAGTTAACTCCTCATAGTAATATAGAAGCACTACCTTCTTCTCTTTATCCGTCAAATTCTCAAGTGCATCGGCTAACATCTGCTTCATCTCATCCTTCTCAAGAGCCTCTTCTGGTGTAACAAAATGGCCAGGCTCACTCGAATCATTGGCGACTTCACTACCACTTTCCATATATTCATTGAGAGATATAACATTGGTAGCTTTCATCTGCGACTGCCAGTCAAGAAGTTCATCAGGAGTAATTCCAAGAGCAACTGCTATTTCATCGTCTGTTGCTGGATGACCTGTTTTTTCTTCTATTTCCTTAATAACCTGATCTATCTGTTTCTGCTTCTGACGTACAGTTCTTGGTATCCAGTCGTTCTTTCTGATTTGATCAAGAATTGCACCTCTTATACGAAGTGATGCGTAAGTCTCAAATTTATTGCCTTTACGGTAATCGAACTTGTCGATAGCATCTATAAGTCCGAAGGTTCCATAGCTTACAAGATCCTCATATTCAACATTATAGCCAAGATACATTACAAGTCGTCCTGCCACTATCTTAACTAACTGTGCATATTCTAATATAATTTTTTCTCTAAGTTCTGATGATTGTGCTCGAGTATAATCCTCCCACAATCTCTTTCTAGCTAATTCGTCCATTATTGGCCCCCTACATACTTTTTATAGTCTAAAATCTAGTAGAATATATTATTTTTCGAATATCTCTCCATCATCTTCGTCATCGAACAAATCTTCATAATTGATACGCATATCAAAATTGTCGATTACTGCTTTTATTACCGCACCTAATATGGCAAACACAAACATTGTTATTAATATAACAAGAAGTGCTTCGGTCAAAGTATAATCCATAAACCAGCATATAATAAATGCAACCAGTCCTGCCAAAAGCATTACTATTGAAGGAATAAATCTGGTATTGAGATTATTCTTGTGTCGCATATTTTTATTTTTTGTTTCAGTTATATCTTCCATGGTTAAATTATCTTAATATCCTTTCCCACAGTCTTAACCTCATATTTACCGGTTGCTGGATCAAGAGTAACTGTACGACCACAATTGGAGCCAACATCCATGCTTACAATTGGAATTCCAAGTTTGGCAAGAGTTTCCTTACTTGCTGTCACATTACGCTCACCTATCCCCAAAAGTTCAGACTTGTTCTGAAATGAAAACATCTGAGCACCGCCTGCAAGTTTAGCTATCATATTGCTCTTCTTGGCTCCGACAGCTTCCATTCTTTTTACAAGTTCTGGAATACCTGTATCCGCAAACTTTTCAATATTATTATTACTTTTTACTTGTGTGCTGTCCGGTAACATTATATGAATTAGCCCACCAATCTTAGCAACCTGATCCCAAAGCGCAATACCAACGCAAGAACCAAGTCCTATTGTTGTTATGGTATTTGGTGGTGAAACCACATTCATATCAGCTATACCGACTTTAATATTTTCAGCCATAAATCAATAACTACCTATACTATTCCAACTGAACTAAGTATTCTTTCATAAGAGTCCTCATCTGGAACCAATATAAAATATCCTGAGAAATCAATTTCATTAGAAAAACTTGTTTGAATTAATAACATTTTATCCCCGATAACACCAAACTCTGTTGCTGGAACTGATAAAATACTCCCCGCCATATCAATAGCCAAATCTGGCACTGATGGATATATCGTAAGATTCGTAAGTGTCGAAATGGAATTAAGGTATGCACCAGTAATAATGTTTCCCATCTCTTTTACAGCTGAGATTTCCATTTCAGAATATTCATCACCAACATGCTCTGTACCAATCAGTTTCTTGATAAGTGCATTGACTGCATCAATACTCATCATAAACATGATACTGCCATTGATGTCGCCTTCAACAACCAAATACACTGCAGCTACAACCTGATCCTCACCACCCATTGTTGTACCAAGCTCGTGAAATTCCATAAGCTTAACCTGAGGAACAGTCATATCTACTCTACTACCCATAAGCTGTGCAAGAGCTGTCGTCGCATTACCAGCGCCAATATTACCTATTTCTTTGAGTACGTCATAATATTTCGTACCTATTTCATTAATATCCATGTATCCCATAAAATACCTCTTGTCTCACTATTCCTGCAAAACAGCAGCAAGATCAAGAATTGATATAAGTCCCTTTTCCTGCTTACCTATACCTAATACGAAGGAATCCTCTCTGTTATCAAATGAAACCTTTTCGACTTCATTCATATTAATATTAACTACCTCTTTAACCGAATCTACTATCAAACCTATGGACTCATGGTTCATCTTTATAATAATGATACGTGTGTTTTTAGTTACATCATCAGGTTCAAGTCCCATTTTGATACGAAGACTCATAACCGGGATAACTTCACCTCGAAGGTTTATGACCCCTCTTAGATAAGAAGGAACCTTTGGTACACGTGTAATATTCTGCATACGAACTATATTGTCTATGTAGTTAATGTCAACGCCATACTGCTCTGTTCCAATATTTACAACTATAAACTGAACTACTTCATTAACATTTGTTGAAACATCATAAGCCATTATCTTTTCCTCCTTAAATCAATGCATTAGCGTCAAGAATAAGTGCTATCTCACCATCACCAAGAATAGTTGCACCACTTATAAACTTACACTTGTTAATATATTTACCCATTGACTTAATAACTATTTCCTGCTGGCCTATAAGCTCATCTACTATAAGACCTGCAAGCTTATCACCTTTCTTTACAATGGCAGCAACCATGTTCTCATTAGGGTCTCTATTCGACTTGCAGTCAAGAACTTCATCAAGTCTGATAATTGGAATAACCGTACCACGAAGATTAATAACTTCCTTGGACTGTACCGTCTTAATATCAGCTGGCGATATATCTTCAATTGTCTGGATAGAACCAAGACTAATAGCATACTTCTCACCACCAACAACAACCATAAGAGCCTGAATAATAGCAAGAGTAAGAGGAAGACGAATAATAAATGTTGTGCCCTCACCAAGCTTAGTCTTAACTTCTACCTCTCCTGAAAGTGCCTCAATCTTGGATTTAACAACATCAAGACCTACGCCTCTACCAGAAACATCTGAAACAACCTTGGCAGTTGAAAATCCCGCGCTAAATAGAAGCTGAATAACCTCATCCTCTTCAAGCGCCATTGCCTGCTCTTCGGTTACAACACCTCTCTCTATGGCCTTGTTTCTTACTGCTTCTATATCAATACCGTTACCATCATCTCTTACTTCAATAACTACATTGTTACCATCCTGATATGCATCAAGATAAATAGAGCCGACTTCTGGCTTACCTCTGCTAATACGTACCTCAGGAGTTTCCAGTCCATGATCTGCCGAATTACGAAGAAGATGCATAAGTGGATCGCCTATTTCATCAACCACTGTTCTGTCAAGTTCTGTTTCCTCACCTGACATATACAGTTCCATAGGCTTATCAAGCTTCTTCGCCAGGTCTCTTATCATACGTGGAAACTTATTTACAACACTTTCAATTGGAACCATTCGAACCTTCATAACTGACTCATGAAGATTTGTAGTAACTGATTCAAGATATTCTATCTGTTCATTGAATGTACCGCTTGAATCTTTACTACCTGCTGTAGCGCTACTAACAAGCGAATTTTTGGCAATTATAAGCTCAGAGACAAGATTCATAAGTACATCAAGCTTTTCTATATCAACTCGTACTGTTCTATTTACCTGAGGCTTAGAGCCCGACTTTTTCTCCTGTGATGCTTTGTTCGAAGACGAAGTTTCTTCTTTGGCAGCTTTCTTTACTGGTTCTTGTACGGCAGTGGCAACTTCTGTTGTTTCTACTGTAGCTTCCTCCACTGCTTCTGCGACCATCTGATACGGAGCTATAATACAATCTGCAATTTCAGATACGGATTTTACTGCAGCCTTAACGGTTTCTGCATTAGCTTCAGATGCTACTATAAGCGAAAAATCAAACTCAAATTTTTCATCTTCAATATCCTGAACTGATGGAGCTGCTGCAATTATCTCTCCAAGTTCTTCAATTGCTTTGAACACCAAAAATGCTCTTGCAGCTTTAAGAAGACAAGACTCCTGAACAACTACTGTAAGTCCGTATATAGTCTTCCCTGAACTAACCGCATTATCAAATGCCTTCTGCTCATCAGGTGAAAAATTAATGACTTTCCATTTGCCATCAGCTGGTTCCTCGCTTGCTGTTGGAGCATCTGTTTCCTTGCTTTCTGCAGCTTTAGGTGCTTCAGCTGGAGCATCATTTTTACCCTCAAGTAGACCATTTAGAGCACTAATAAGTGGCTCATTATCATTTTCTCCTTCATCGGCAGAATCCTGAATATTAGTGATATATTCTTCTAATGCGTCGAGACATTGGAAAAGAACATCTATCATTGCTCCACTAACCTTAAGGTTGCCATTTCGAACTTCTGAAAAAACATTCTCCATATCATGAGTCAAATTCTGCATACGCTTATATCCCATGGTTCCTGCCATACCCTTGAAGGTATGAGCTGCACGGAATATCTCATTAATAGTATCCATATTCTCGGAATCCTGCTCAAGCGCTAACACTTGAGTATTAAGATTCTGTAAATGTTCTTTACTTTCATCTAGAAAAATATCTAAATACTGACTTACATCCATTTTTTTGCCTCCATAATTTATAACTAAAACTAAGTAAACATGCTATATATTCATTAATTCGTTGATTCGATTAGCCATATCCTCTAAGCTGACCGTTTCGTTAACAAGCCCCTTGTTATTAATGGCTTTGGGCATTCCATACACAACACATGAATCTGGCTCTTGAATAATGACATAGCAATTCTTTTTCTCACTAAGCTTGCATATACCATCACAGCCATCCTGTCCCATACCTGTTAATACAACGCATACAATCTCATCGTAATCAGACTCTATAAGCGATTCAAAAAGATAATTGGCACAAGGCTTTACACCTTCTCTTGGTGGTTCATCACTATATATAAGGCTCCCCCACTTGTCAGCTGCCTTATACTTTAAATGCATACCACCCTTCGCCACATATACGTTACCTGGCTCTATCAATTGTTCATCTTCCGCTTCTAGCACTGACACAGCGCTCATAGAGCATAATCGATCAGCAAATGATTTTGTAAATCCCTGAGGCATATGTTGAACTATTAATATTGGAACATTAGTGTTCTTCTCAACCTCTGGAATCACCGATCTAAGAACTGCTGGACCACCAGTTGAACTTGCAATAACCACAATACGTTTAGCACCCTTTTTTAGCGACTTCTTTTCTTTGATTGTAGCTACTCGGAGAACCTTCTCTTCCTCACCTACCATAGCCTTAATCTTGGCTATCAGTTCCTTCCTGTATTCACTAGTGTTCATATTGGCGGCTTTATCTGGTTTTTGAAAGAAATCAAAAGCCCCTAATTCCAAAGCTTTTATTGTAACTTCTGCACCCTCTACTGTATCAGTGGATACAACGATTACATTTTCTTTTCTCCCTTTTTTCTTTAAGCATTCCAAAAACTCTAATCCATTCATATGAGGCATATTGATATCAAGTAATATGCCATCATATTTATTCTTCGATAAAAGTTCAAATGCCTCCAGACCGTCTTTGGCAATTCCTGATACTGTAAATTCATTATCTGACTTAACTATGTCAGATAGCACGCTTCTCATCAGTGCAGAATCGTCAACTATCAGTATATTCTTCATAAAAACCTACGTTTTTCATTAAATCTTTGTAACATTTTAACATATTTTCGCCTTTCTGAAAAGATTAGCAATAAAAAAACCACGGTAAAACCGTGGTTTATAAAACATTTTATGTTAATTACTATACTAATTCTTCTGTCTATTAATTCTTTGCTGCTCAAATATATATTTCACTATATAATCTCTGTCAACATTTGATAATCCAATGAATTCTCCTCTATATTCTGTATTGTTTTTATTGTTAGCAACTGGTTGAGAAGCTATTATTTTGAACATAGTTTCAAATCTTCTTGATTCGCCATTGATTGATAGTATGAAAATACAATGAAGTATACTACCTTCACTATATTTATCAGCAGAAACGAACCTCATTCCGCCTCCGCTTATATCAACTATTACACTCTTTCCAGCTGGATCAGGTAATAAAATAAACTGCCTGTTACTCAGAAACTCTTCATACTCATCATCTGAAAGCTCTCTAGTATTCATACCTATTATACAATCATATCGATAAAACTCTCGTCGCTGCTGTTTTTCGAATTCTGTAAGTTGCTCAAGTACAATAATAAAAAGGGCATCCTTTTTATATCTTTCTTTTATCTTTACATCACAGCCATATATACCACGTCTTGTAAAAAACGAAGCTGTAAATATCGACCCCACTGGAAGAAGCAGAAGCTTTGTTTTTTCCATAGGCATAAAAGCTTCTATATCACCATCATCATTAATATCGTATATTTTTGTTATATAGCTTTTTCTCTCTTCATCTTCAGCATCACGAAGACTTGTAGCTACTGGTTCAAGATCCACTCTTTCACCAGGTCTTAATAAATCATAAACATCAATGCTCATTTTTCTTCTTATTGACTACAATATGTGAAAAAAATGCAGCCATTCCTCTCTTTTTTATAGTTCCTTCCGTTTCCATATTCATAAGTCTGGCTGTAACAGCTTCATATGCTCTTGCTGACTTTGCATTTGGATGTGCAAGTGATACAGGAGTCTGCTGCATTACAGCATTAGCAAGCTGCTGATCCTGAGGAATGGATCCAAGAAACTCGATTCCAAGATCAAGATATCTTGATACAACAGCATTTAGCTTCTTAAATAGTGACATACCTTCTTCATCGGTTGATACTCTATTGGCAAGTACCTTGATAGTAGAATTTTCCTTAGAAAATCTTGGATGTCTATTTAACGCCTTAATAAGCGAATATGAATCAGTTATAGAAGTTGGTTCTGGAGTAGTAACTAGGATAATTTCACCACTTGCCACCAAAAACTCAAGCACTGCGTCAGATATACCAGCACCTGTATCAATAATTATAACATCTGCTATAGCATCAAGCCTAGCAAGATTTTGAATTATATAAGTAAGATACTCTCGACTAAGATTTGATAAACCTGCTATACCTGAACCACCTGATATAAAGCCAACGTCACCAGGTCCCCATGTTATTACTTCTGTAATATCTTTCCCCTGGTATATTAAATCACACAAATTATGCTTTGGTACTGTACCAAACATAATCTCAATATTGGCTAATCCAAAGTCAGCATCAAGAATAATAACTCTCTTGCCAAGCTTCTTGAATTGGAGTGCAAGATTAATAGAGGTGTTAGATTTACCAACTCCTCCTTTTCCACTGGTTACTGTAATAACTCTTGCCAATGGCCTAGTAGTAGTTATTACATTTCCCTCTGTTTTCATTAAATTTCTAAGTCTTGATGCCTGATCCACCAAATATAACCTGCCTTAAATATTTCTTAGTTTCCTAATCTCTTTCTCAACTAAACGTCGCTATCACCACTAAGAAGCTTTCTTACTGTATCCTGAGGACTAAATACATCTATATCATCTGGAACATTCTGTCCACATGTTATATAACTGAGTGAAGCACCTGTGTGAATATGTAAATTATATAAATTACCATAAGTGCTTGTTTCGTCAAGCTTTGTAAATATAAGTCTATAATCTGCAACTTCTTTATAAGCATCCGATATACTTACAAGATCTCTATACTTTGTTGTAGCTGAAAGCACCAAATATACTTCCTTTTCAGCCTTATCATCAAGTGCATGAACAAGCTCCATCATAGCTTTTCGCTGCTCTTCATTGTGATGAGAATGTCCTGCAGTATCAACTAGTATATAGTCATAGCCCTTATAGGTTTCATAATGCTCAAGTATCTCACTGGCTTCATATACAACATGAAATGGTATATGCATTATATTGGCATATGACTCCAGCTGGCTTGCCGCCTGCATACGATATGTATCAGCTGTAATCATAGCCACCTTTTTGCCATCAATAATAGCAAGTCTTGAAGCAATCTTAGCTAGTGTTGTTGTTTTTCCCACTCCTGTTGGACCGATTAAAAATACAACCTTAGCCCCTTTGCCTGTAGAAGGTGCTATACACTCTGTTTTACCAAATTTTAAAATCATTTTTTGGTAAATATGTGAAAGGATATCCTCCATTTTGGCTTCACTGTCAAAACTCTGCTCGATATCACTAACTAACTGGTTGGCATAGTTTTCACTAACTTCATTTTCAACCATAACATTATATATAAGCTTAAGAAATCCTGTATCCTCGCCATTATCGTCAATGTCTTTTTCCATTGCCTTTCGTATTGGCTCCGATACCTTCCGTACATCATCTTCAAAATTTTCTTTACTAGCCTGCTCTTTCACTTCAAGTTTCTCCTGAAGTAAAGACTGTATGTTATCTAGCTTCTGACTTACCATATCATCAACCTTATCCATCGACTCTGGACTAATACCAAGCTCAGCCTGCGAACGGATTTTATTCACAGAAGCTATCGCACCCTTAAGGTCCTCAGCTTCCATTCTGGCATTGACTTCCTGTTCTTCTTCCTTTGCCACTGTAACTTCTACAAGCTTGGCTCTAAACAAGCCAAAAAATCCCTTGCGTTTAACATCCTTCTTAGTATTAAGGACTACAACATTGTCACCCAGTTCTGCCTTTGCAAGTCCAAGAGCCTCATCTTCAGTTTTTGCTTGAAATTTTTTAATAATCACTTGAAGTTATTCTCCACTTTTATACTTAGCTTTTTTAATATGTATATTATCCTATGCTGTTATCATTCCTAATGACTGAAGTTCTACTTCGGATGATACCTCATTATATGATATCACAATCAAATCCTTAAAGTAATCTTCCATTAGCTTTCTGTAATACATTCTTACTATCGGAGACGTTAAAACTATCGGATTGGTTCCTGCATTCTCCATTTTTTCAAGCTCGATTCTCGTACTATCAACAATAGCCTTGATTCTATCAGGCGACAATGTTATATAAGCTCCCTGCTCTGACTGCTTTACTGAGCCCATAATTTCCTGCTCAATCTTAGGATCAAGAGTAAGTACACTAACCTGACCATTGCCACCAAAATATTTGTTGGAAATAGCACGTTTTAAAGTCTGACGCACATACTCTGTCAGTAAATCAGTATCTCTTGTAACTGTTGCATGATCAGCAAGCGACTCAAATATTGTTAACAAATCCCTAATAGATACACCTTCTGTGAGAAGATTCTGTAATACCTTTTGAATCTCTCCAAGTCCAAGAAGCTTAGGCACAAGTTCCTCAACAATAGAAGGATTATTCTCTTTAAGATTATTAACAAGATTCTGTACATCCTGTCTGGTAAGTAACTCAGCAATATGCTGCTTAATAATCTCTGTTAGGTGAGTCGCTATGATTGATGGAGGATCAACTACAGTATAACCGAGAGTTTCCGCTCTCTCTCTTTGTCCCTCTGTAATCCATATTGCTGGAAGATGGAATGAAGGTTCAAATGTCGGGATACCAGTTATTTCCTCTTCAATATAGCCAGGATTCATTGCCAAATAATGGTCGAATAAAATTTCACCCTCTGACACCTGTATACCTTTGATTTTAATTATATACTGATTAGGGTTTAATTGTATATTATCTCTTAAACGAATAATTGGAACTACAGTACCAAGCTCCAGAGCTATCTGTCTACGAATCATAACAACTCGGTCCAGCAAGTCTCCACCCTGATTAACATCAGCAAGTGGAATAATACCATAACCAAATTCAAGCTCAATTGGATCAACTGAAAGAAGCGACGTAACATTCTCAGGTCTTCTTATCTCTTCAACCTCTTCTTCCTCCTGCTTAGCCTCCTCTTCTATCTTATCAGTCTTCATAGTCGAAGCCATTCTTCGTCCAGTCAAAATTAAAGCAAGACCAAGACCAACAAACAAAACGGAATTAAGAGGTGTGAAAACTCCAAGTAACGAAAGCGTAGCTCCTACAAAGTATAACACTCGTGGAATACCAAATAGCTGAGCAACCAGAACAGTTCCAAAGTCAGCATCTTTAGAACCTTTTGTTACAAGAATACCAGTTGATAAAGATATTAACAGCGATGGTATCTGAGAAACCAGTCCATCACCAATAGTCAGAATACAATACCTATCTAGCGCGTCCTGAAACTCCATACCATTACGAAGCATACCCATCGCAATACCACCTACAAGGTTAATTGCTGTGATTATAAGACCTGCTGTTGCATCTCCCTTTACATACTTAACCGCACCGTCCATACTACCAAAGAAGCTTGATTCTTCCTGAATCTTATCTCTTCGCTTTTTTGCCTCAGCATCAGTTATTGCGCCAGTATTAAGGTCAGCGTCGATAGCCATCTGCTTACCAGGCATGGCATCCAGTGTAAATCTTGCAGTCACTTCCGCAACTCGTTCCGAACCCTTATTGATAACCATAAACTGAACAATAAGCATAATTATGAATACAATAATACCCATAATAAGATCGCCACCACCAACAAACTGTCCGAATGTCTCAACAACGTTTCCAGGCTGACCTGTTCGAAGGATTAATCTTGTTGATGAAATATTAAGCGATATTCGAAACAACGTTGTAAAAAGAAGAACTGTTGGAAAAAAGCTCATATCAAGAACTTCTGTTGCAAACATGGTTGCAAACAAAATACTAAATGCCACTGTCATATTAAGTGCAAGTAATATATCCAAAAGAAAATTCGGAATAGGGACAATCATCATAACAAATGCAGATAATACATACACTGCAATTCCTATGTCAGCTTTCTTGACTTTCATGATGATTACCTCCTTTCTGAATTTATATAATCAATTATACTCGGCCCTCTGCCCTATATACAGCCGCTAGAACTTCTGCCACAGCAACATAAAGTTCAGGTGGCACAGCCTGACCAACTTCAACATTGGCATAAAGCGATCGAGCCAGTGGTTTGTTTTCTACTATTTCAATATTGTTCTCTCTTGCCTGCTCCTTAATCTTGGCAGCAAGATAATCTGCACCCTTTGCTAGTACTATTGGTGCTTCAGCTATATCCTTGTCATATACAATTGCAACTGCATAATGAGTAGGGTTTGTAATAACTACATCAGCCTTTGGAAGATTCTGCATCATTCGTCGTTGACTTGCTTCCTGCATTCGACGCTTAATCTTACCCTTAATCTGAGGATCACCTTCCATCATCTTGTACTCTTCTTTTACTTCCTGTTTGGTCATCTTCATATCATTATGAAACTTCCACTTTTGAAAGCCAAAATCAGCTGCCGCTACAACGAGGAAAAAGGCAGATATCTTAAGTCCAACTGAGATAAGAAGATCTCCTGTCAGAATTATAGAATCCACCAAAGTATGGTCATATATCGTAAATAATAGCGAAACCGCATTATCAATCTCATTATATAAAATTATGATAATAAGCGCAATTTTTAGTATTGATTTTAAAAGCTCCACTAAGGATTGTATGTTGAAGAGCTTTTTCACACCTGTCACAGGATTCAATTTATTGAATTTGGGCTTCAATGGTTTAGTCGTAGGTTTCCATTTTACCTGAAACAAATCGCTCACAAAAGCCACTACAAAGCTAAGCAGTAAAGCTGGCAATATTATAATAATAATTCTAAGTAAACAGTTTGAAAGAAGAACACTAAAATTACTTGATGATACTTGTCCACCATACAATGTCGTAAATTCATCAAATCTGTTATAAATACCACCAAACAGTTCAACAAACTGCCCTGCCATAACACCTGTCCAAATCTTTAGAAAAACAAAAAGACTAAAAAGAGTTACCGCGCTGGCAACATCTTTACTCTTAGCCACCTGTCCTTCTTTTCTGGCATCATCAAGTTTCTTGGCAGTAGGTTCTTCCGTCTTCTCTCCACCTGGACCTTCAGCAAAGAACTGCAGGTTATATTGTATACACAGTTCCTGATCCATCATACGCCTCCCATTGCCTCTACAAACCTGACAAGCATTATTTTCATTTGATCAAAAATAATAGTTGAAGCCTTAGGCATAAGTCCTACTGTAATAAAAAGGACTGCAAGACCTGTAAGTACCTTGAGCTGAAGCCCTACTGAGAACATATTCATCTGAGGACTTACCTTAGCCATAACACCAAGAATACTATTGAGAATCAGTATTGTGCAAAATACTGGTAATGCTATTCTAAAACCTAAAAGGATATAATCAGACATTAATGCAAGAAATGAATCATACATTTCCTTCATAATAAATGTAGCCTTTCCAACTGGAATAAGGACAAATGTATCCGCAAGTGCTTGTAATAGATATCTATACATTCCTGTAACGATAAGAAGTAATGTAAAAGCATATTGGTATAGAAAACCTGTTATTGTAACATTCTGTTTTGTCATTGGATCAATTGTACTGGCCATAGATAGGCCTATTTCGATATCAACAATTTGACCAGCAAAATTGGTAATCATAAGACAAAACTGCCCAGATAAGCCAAGTACCAGGCCCACTATTGCCTCTTTCAGAACAAGGCCGGTGTACGTAAAAACAGACGAATATTCTAATACATCATGAGGATACAATACCGAATAAAGAATAATTGATATAAAAACTGACAATGATATTCGAACATTACGAGGTGTATTATTCATACT
>JAZRXF010000011.1:0-34453 GCA_045600085.1 Lachnospiraceae bacterium | reverse complement strand
ATGCAGGTAAGCAGTGAAGGAATATGGCTGTATCTTTGGCCTTGCTCATAAGCTCACTCGTAACCTTGTATGGAGAAAGCTCTTTTATACGCTGCTCCCATACCTCATCAGGCTCACCCATTGATACCCATACATCTGTGTAGATGATATCAGCATCCTTGGCTGCCTCAAAAGCATCCTCTGTAAGAAGAATTGATCCACCAGACTCCTTTGCATAGCCCTGACAGATATTAACTAACTCCTCGTTTGGCTGATAGCTCTTAGGTGCTCCAGCGGCAAAGTGCATACCCATCTTTGTGCAAAGAATCATAAGAGAGTTTGCCATATTGTATCTAGCGTCTCCCATATATGCAAGCTTTAATCCCTTAACATTCTTGCCAAAAATCTCCTGTATTGTAAGAAGATCTGCAAGCATCTGTGTAGGATGATATTCATTGGTAAGACCATTCCATACTGGAACATCAGCATATCTTGCAAGGTCCTCAACTATAGTCTGCTCAAAACCTCTGTACTCAATACCATCAAACATAGAACCAAGCACTCTGGCAGTATCCTCTATGCTCTCCTTCTTACCTATCTGAGAAGACTTAGGATCAAGATATGTGCTACCCATACCAAGATCATGGGCTGCTACTTCAAAAGAACATCTTGTACGTGTACTTGTTTTCTCAAAGATAAGAGCGACATTCTTGCCCCTATACATATCAACAAGTTCACCAGCTTTTTTCTTTTTCTTGAAATAAGCTGCTGCGTCCACCATATACTGGATTTCTTCAGGTGTAAAATCCTTTAATGTAAGAAAGTCTCTACCCTTCAAATTCATATTAATATCTCCTATACTTCGAAAAGTCTAAACAAATCATCAAATGTTTCTCTTCTTCTGATGAGTTTAACACTACCATCACTACAAATCATAACTTCAGCTGGACGTGGTCTTGAATTGTATGACGAACACATCGCATAACCGTAAGCTCCTGCATCAAGTACTGCAGCGATATCACCAACCTTACTTTCTGGAAGCATTCTATTCTTGGCAAGTAAATCACCCGACTCACAAATATTACCTGTTACAGTCTGCTCTACAAGATTATCTCTTGAAACAACCTTGTCATCACGAATTATTTCTACATCGTGCCATGAATCATACATTGATGGTCTAACAAGAACATTCATACCAACATCTGTACCAACATACTTAACACCTGAGTTCTGCTTTGTAGAGTGTACACGTCCAAGAAGAACACAGCTCTCTGCTACGCAGTATCTACCAGGCTCTGTCTTAAAGAGTGGTGCATAGCCATACTCAGCTACAAACTCATCAATAAGCTTCTCAAACTCTGCTTTAAAGCTCTCCATTGGGAAATCCTGCTCATCATCAAGCTTGTGATATGGGATACCATATCCACCACCAAAATCGATAAACTCAAGATTCTCAAATTTCTTGGCAATTCTAAGGAAGTTCTTTACTGCCTGAAGGAATGGTTCAGGATCCATGAAAAGCGAACCAACATGCTGATTGATTCCAGCAATCTTTAAATCATACTTAGCTGCTATCTCAAATATCTTGTCGATATCTTCCTCTGCAACTGCAAACTTTGTTTTCTTACCAGCTGTAACCACCTTCTCATGATGACCTGCACCAACACCTGGGTTGATACGTACTGCACACTTACCACCCTTATTAAGTGAGCCAAAGAGCTCAAGCTGAGAAAGTGAATCTAAACTGACCATAATATTGTTATCTATAGCAAACTGGAGTTCATCAGCACTTACATTGTTTGATACGAAGAAAATCTTCTCAGCTGGGAATCCTGCCTTAAGAAGCATCATCATCTCTCCAGTACTCATGGCATCAGCATATAATCCTTCAGATAAAGCTGTCTTTAATATAGTAAAGTTAGTATTAGCCTTAATTGAGTAATTTGAATGAAACTCATACTTAGTAATAATCTGACTAACATTGTGCATGCGATCTCTCAAAATATCTTCATTATAAACATATAAAGGAGTTCCGTACTGCTTTACTATTCCTTCTACTGAATTACCCTTAAAAAAATCAACTTTTTCGATAAATGAATTCATACTGTCACCATTTAACCTTTCGCAAAAAATACAGAGTTATTATATCACTATTTATTAATTATAACCACTCACAATCGCCACCAGTAATGGCTAGACAAAGCAAACCATCCATTTTTTCCACATTTTCAAGGCCTTCTACGACCTCAAGTAGCTTTGCCGCCTCATGTGTTTCTGGCATTTCTTCATCGGGTCCTATCTCCATATCAGGAATCTCACCACAATATGGACATATCATTCGAGGCACAACCTTGATATCTAGAAATCTCTCTCCACAATCTTCGCATTCATAAAAACCACAAATCTCTGTTCCATCTGGTACATAAAACATAGCTTATCCTCACTTTTATATAAATAAAAAACTATCTCCTATAATAACAGAAAAAGCAGCGCTATGCGCTGCTTTCCTAAAATTATATTCATATTCTATTTAGAAACTACTTCCTTGAAAGTTGTTGCAAGACCTGCAATACCCTGAAGGTCTGATGGAATAATAATCTTTGTAGCCTGACCATTAGACATCTTTCCAAGTGCCTCGAGGCTCTTAATCTGAAGAACTGCTTCATCAGCACCAGCTTCTTTAATCATCTTAATACCATCTGCATTAGCCTGCTGAACCTTAAGAATTGCTTCAGCCTGACCTTCAGCCTCACGAATCATTCTCTCCTTCTGAGCTTCTGCCTTAAGGATTGCTGATTCCTTCTCAGCCTCTGCTTCAAGAATTGCTGATGCCTTCTTACCTTCTGCTACAAGAATTGCTGAAGTTTTCTCACCTTCTGCACGTGTTACAGCTTCTCGTCTGTCACGCTCAGCCTTAGCCTGCTTCTCCATTGATGCCTGAATGTCTGGTGGTGGAATAATGTTCTTAAGCTCAACTCTGTTAACCTTAATTCCCCATGGGTCTGTTGCTACATCAAGCTGTGAACGCATCTTTGTATTGATAACCTCACGTGATGTAAGTGTCTCATCAAGGATAAGCTCACCGATAATATTACGAAGTGTTGTAGCTGTAAGGTTTTCAATGGCCATAATAGGATTCTCAACACCATAGCAATAAAGCTTAGGATCTGTAATCTGGAAGAATACTACTGTATCGATTCTCATTGTTACGTTATCTTTAGTAATAACTGGCTGTGGAGCAAAGTCAACTACCTGCTCTTTAAGACTAACCTTTCTTGCCTTCTTATCGATGAGTGGAAGCTTGAAATGAATACCAACATGCCATGTATCGAGGTATCCACCAAGTCGTTCCATAACATAGGCTGTTGCCTGTGGTACAATCACGAAACAACTTACTATAAGCCCAAATAGAAAAATAAGTAAAATAATTAAAATAACTAATCCTGCGCCTTCCATTTTTCTCTCCTTTAATAATTACTTAACTATAACTTTAACGCCCTTAACATCTACAACTGTTACCTGCTGATCCTTGGCGAACTTAGCATTGGTTTCCTCTGGAGCAGCTGCCCACTCCATACCGCTTATAACAACGCGTCCAACACCAAGCTTTCCGTCGATATCTTCGATAACCAGAGCTGTCTGACCAATAACTGCTTCAACATTGGTCTTCTCAAGGCTATTGTTATATTTTTTTACTAGAATTTGTCTGCCCACAACGAGCAGTACAACTGAAAGAACAACAAATACTACAACCTGCAACCAAATAGGTGCACCAATCAATGCAAGAAGCAATGATACTCCTGCTGCAATAGCAAACCATATTGTTGTGATGCCCTGAGTTATGAACTCAACAATAGCAAATGCAAGTAAAAGCACCAACCAAACAATAGCCATACTGCCAGCAATAATTGCCATAATATCTAGTTCCATACACTTGTCCTCCTTCCCTTTTATCTAAATATTAATATACATAAATACCAGAAACATATCAAGAGTTCTAACGCCACATTACAATCTTGTATAATAGAATAAACTGCACTTTATGTATTTATAACAATAGGTTTAAACAGTAACTAGTGCTAGACTTAAGCTAGTGATTTTAATCAATATTCATTGGAAGGAGAATACTAATGGAAATCTATGCCTCGTTCTGGGCTCTTGTTCCAGCACTTATTGCCATAGCACTTGCACTTATCACTAAAGAAGTTTATAGTTCTCTATTTATAGGTATCGCTACTGGCGCATTGCTATATTCTAATTTTAATCTTACTGCTACTATCGAGACAATAGTTGGCGATGGATTAATCTCTTCAGTATCAGATACAGCAGGAATATTCATATTTCTGGTCGTTCTAGGCATTATGGTTGCTCTGCTCAATAAAACGGGAGGTTCTGCTGCTTTTGGAAAATGGGCGAGTACACACATCAAGTCTAAGGTGGGCGCTGCACTGTGTACCTTCCTACTTGGAGTGCTGATCTTCGTAGATGATTACTTCAACTGTCTTACTGTAGGTTCTGTAATGAGACCTGTAACTGATAATCACAAAATGAGCCGTACAAAGCTTGCATATATTATAGATGCAACTGCCGCTCCTGTATGTATGATTGCACCAATATCTTCTTGGGCTGCTGCTGTATCAGAATATACATCTGATGCCGGTGGAGTATCAAGTCTGGCTCTATTCTGTCGTGCTATTCCTTATAATTTTTATTCACTTCTTTCATTTGTCTTTATTATAACCATTACTCTTCTTAAGTTTGATTACGGTCCTATGAAGAAGTATGAAAAGGAAGCAGAGCTTGGAAAAACTGACAAGATTAATAATGATACCACCGCTCCAGTTATGCTATCGCACGCCAAGGTTATCGACCTTGTTCTTCCTATAATTGCACTCATCGGAATATGTATTATAGCTCTCATTCATAATGGAGGATTTTTTGATAGCGAGAGCGAATATTACCATAATTTTGTTGATGCTTTTGGTAATACAGATGCAACAGTTGCTCTACCACTTGGAAGCCTTATTGTACTTATACTTATGATAATATATCTGAATTGTCGTAGGCTTATCAGTTTTAAGGAAGCAATGGATTGCATTCCTCAAGGTTTCATAGCAATGGTACCAGCCATACTTATCCTTACTCTTGCTACATCGCTAAAAACAATGACTTCTATGCTCGGTAGCAAACAGTTTGTGGAGCAGGCCCTTGCTGGTGCAGGTTCACTCAATCTATTCCTTCCTGCCATCATATTTATCGTGGCATGCGGAATAGCATTTGCTACTGGTACGTCATGGGGAACATTTGGAATACTTATCCCTATTGTACTCGGTGTATTCCCTTCAGGCAGCGAGCTAATGATCATTGGTATGTCAGCTTGTCTTGCTGGTTCTGTATGCGGTGACCATTGTTCACCAATATCCGATACAACCATTATGTCATCGGCCGGAGCCCAGTGTGAACATGTTAATCATGTGTCTACCCAGCTACCATATGCACTAACTGTAGCTGCAATATCATTTATTCTGTATATCCTTGCTGGTTTAGTGCAAAACGTATACATTGTTCTTCCTATTGGAATAGCACTTACTGTTGGAACACTTATCGTAATCAAAATGATTACTAAGGATAAACTAGAAGCATAAGGCAATATACAATTGATTAAAATAAAAAGCGACTAAATGATTTTTCAAAAAAACATTTAGTCGCTTTTTTTTATGAATTATATTATTAACTATTCAACATCATAGTAGCTTATGCGAACCTTAGGACTTGGTCCATAAGCATTGGTGCCACCAAAAACTGAATCTATAGCTTAGGTTTTGGAGCCTCAGCTATAATAATTGCTACAAACATAAGGACACATCCAACTATATGTCTAGTTGTCATTTGCTCATGTAAAACTAGCCATGCCGACAACACTGAGAATACCGACTCAAGACACATAATCAGTGAGCAAATAGTCGGGTTTCCTTTCTTCTGAGCAACTATCTGAAGAGTATATGCTACTCCTGATGACAAAACTCCAGCATATAAAATAGGTATTGCAGCGGCAAATATCCTATCCATATCTGGCTTTTCCATAATAAACATGGCTATCGATGATAATAAAAAATTCACTAAAAACTGTATACTACTCATAGCTACAGCATGTGACTTATGAGAAAAATGATCAATAACAAGAATATGGCCCGTAAATGCAAAAGCACATAAAAGCACCAACAATTCGCCGCGTCCTATAAAGCCTAGAGCGCCAGCCACATCATCACCTGCATTGATACATAACAGGTATAATCCAATGACAGATAATACCACAGAAAGCCACACTATCGGATGAACCTTCTTCTTAAAAAAAATACCACTTATAGGTACCAAAACTACGTAAAGAGCAGTAATAAAGCCTGCCTTGCCTGGAGTTGTGTACTGTATACCTACTTGCTGAAGATTACTTGCCACAAACAAAATAAGTCCACAGCACAGGCCACCTATCAGGGTATTTTTGATATACTCTTCTTTCGATAATTCCCTTCCCGCAGCGTCAACAGGCTTAATACCTTTCTTTTTATTATAATAATTAATAAGTAAAACTACTGGTATTAGGACAACGGAGCCTATAATGCTCCTTGTACTAGAGAATGTAAACGGACCAATATAATCCATTCCCACACTCTGAGCCACGAATGTACTACCCCATATAAACGCTGCAAGAAGTAGCAACAAATAATTTATCATATTACTAAACCAACACCTTGTGTAAAAATTCCTTGGTTCGTTCTTCCTTAGGATCATTAAATATCTGCTCAGGAGTACCTTCTTCAAGAATATTACCCTCATCCATAAAAAGAACTCTTGTAGCAACTTCCTTGGCAAATCCCATTTCATGAGTAACAACTGCCATAGTCATGCCCTTAGAAGCCAGGTCCTTCATTACCTGTAATACCTCACCTACCATTTCCGGATCAAGAGCACTTGTTGGTTCATCGAAAAGCATCATCTTAGGCTTCATCATAAGCGAACGCACAATAGCAATACGCTGCTTCTGACCACCTGATAACTGTCCTGGATAAGCTTCTGCCTTATCTTCAAGATTCACAAGCTTAAGATAACGCATGGCCTCTTCATTCGCCTCTTCCTTTGTCATAATGCCAAGAGTGGTTGGCGCAAATGTAAGATTTCGAAGTATATTAAGATGTGGAAATAAATTAAAATGCTGAAACACCATTCCCATTTGCTGACGTATTTTGTTTATATCAGCTCCCTTGGCAGTAATATCCTGACCATCGAACATTATCTGACCACTGGTTGGATTCTCAAGAAGATTGAGGCATCTTAGAAATGTTGATTTACCAGAACCTGATGGCCCTATGATAACCACTTTCTCACCTGGCGTAATCCTTGTATTTATCCCTTTCAGAACCTGATGGTCCCCAAAGCTTTTACATAAATCATTAACGATTATCACTTTCCCTGAGTCTCCTTTCTAGTATGCTCATTAACTTAGTAAAGAACATAACTATTGCTAAATAGATAAGTGCCACAACTGTAAGAGGTAGAAGGGCATCAAAGGTTGTTCCTCGGATAATATCTCCACCACGTGTAAGCTCATTAAGTCCAATATATCCACATATAGAAGTTTCCTTGAGTAAAGTTATAATCTCATTAACAAGGGCAGGCAAAATATTCTTTAGCGCCTGAGGCATAATAATACTTGCCATTGTAACTCCATAGCTTAAGCCCAGGGATCTTCCTGCTTCCATCTGGCCTTTATCCACAGACATAATACCTGAACGCATTATTTCTGCCACATAAGCTCCAGAGTTAATACCAAATGCTATTGATGCAACCAATATCTTATTACTACTAGCCACAAGGAATACAAAATACATGAACAGAAGCTGAACTAATGCAGGAGTACCTCGGATAATGGTAAGATATAACCTACAAAACAGATTCAATACTTTAAGAACAAATCCTGAAATACCTCTAAGATTCTTTCCACCAATCTGGTCATGACTAGTTCTAATAACGGCAATAATAATGCCAATTATCATACCTAATATTAATGAGAAAAATGTCACTATTAAGGTAGTGAGTAAACCATTAGTAATAAATTTCCATCTATCTTTTTCAACAAAATCCAGCACGAACCTGGCCACTAAATCATCCCACCAGTTTCCTGTCAACAACATATTTGTCATGGCTGCTTCCTTTCACGATATCATCATGCATATTCATAAATCTTAACATAAAGAATAAAATAAAAAAAGGGCGATGCACCATTTATTCAATGTTGCTCGCCCAATTAATTATTATTATAGACTTATTCTGCTGAAATATACTTCGCAAGGATTGCGTCGATTGTACCATCAGCCTTAAGCTCCTCGAGAGCCTTGTTAACCTGGTCTAAAAGTTCTGTATTATTTTTATTAATACAAGCTGCATAATCCTCTGTTACATACTCTGTTTCAAGAATCTTAAGTCCTTCGTTTGCTGCAACGTAGTTCTTAGCTGGCTCATTGTCAATGATAACTGCATCTATCTTACCCTGAGTAAGAGCAAGCACTGCATCATTACCCTTGTTGTATTCTTCAACATTCTCTACACCAAAATCATCACATGCATATATATCACCTGTTGTAGCAAGCTGTACACCGATCTTCTTACCAGCAAGATCATCAATAGAAGCAATATCAGAATCCTCTGGAACGATTACAACCTGAACTCCTGTTGCATATGTGTTAGAGAAATTGATCATCTGAAGTCTCTCATCTGTTACTGTCATACCTGCAAGGCCCATATCAGCCTTTCCTGTCTGAACTGCAGTAATAATTGAATCAAACTCCATATCCTGAATCTCAAGCTTAAGACCAAGCTTTGTTGCAATGGCCTCAGCGATTTCAGCATCAATACCAACTATATCACTTCCTTCATAATATTCATATGGTGGGAAGTAAGCATTAGTTGCCATTGTAAGCACACCATCTTTAACTGTAAGTCCTTTTTCTGCACTACCACATCCGCAAAGCATTGCAACCACGAGAGCAAGTGCAAGTGTTAACGATAACATCTTTTTCATAATATGTTCCTCCTAATCTTAAGTTATTAACATATTCTACATTAGAAATATAAAATAACAACAATAAATATACACAAAAACATATAAAAAGCCCATACCACCTTTTAGCAGTATGGGCAATCATCCATCTTTTTACCAAAAAACATGGTTACCTATCACTATACCTTCATGGGCACCTGCACCTCTAAAGTGTGTGGCTGCTCCAACAGGCGAATAACCGCTAAGAGCATCTCTTGCAGCCTGTAAACAGGTGGAATTAACACCTGCTTCGATTCTTCTATCAACAGCTCCAGCACCTGCTGGCGTGAACTGACCCGATGCATATATTACACCATATAATGAGTTAGGATATGCACCACTTCTAACTCGGTTCATAACAACAGCTCCTACGGCAACCTGACCTTCATATGGCTGTCCACCAGCCTCGCACTGAATAAGTGCGCCAAGAAGAATCTCATCAGAAGCAGTGGCAGCGTACACGCCATAATACTGAATTCTTTCAGCCTCCCTTTTAGCTGCACGCTCTGCTGCCTCTCGATCTTCAATTTCTTGAAGTGTCTCACCATAGTCTATACTAAACTCAACATCAGCACAGCTGATATTAATATAACCATCCATTCCTTCGTACTCAACAACAAGCCAATCACCTTCTGTTCCAAGTACATCAAATACATCACCCATACCAGCAAGTGAATGGGTATCACACTCAAGATTAGGCTCTTTACGGATTCGAACCTGATTGTCATTGATAGTCGCTCTATAATGACCTACGGATTCTGCCTCAGCCTCAGCCTCGTCTCCAAATAGAAGATAATCGTTGCAGACCCAGCCTTCTACATTGCCTGAACGAACCTTGGTCCAAGTATCAGTATATTCTACTATATATCCGCCACAGTCACCATAAATAACACCTAGCTTGCTTCCATCAAGACATGGCTCCTCGCGAACATTAACATACTGCTGGACATTGGCCATAACCAGCTTCCCTGGTTCCTTCCAGGCATTGGCAATTGCAATAGCATCGGCAATTTCTTCATCCGAAGGCTCCACTATTATTTCCATATCTTCAGCTGCGCCAGCATATACCGTTTCAAGTACCTGCTCTGCTGAAGTAGTGTCTTCTGCATAAGTATTAAGTTGTAAACTAGCTGAGTTAAACAATGCAAGCCCTATACCCACACCTATAGATACTGTGGCCAAAACTCCTCTAATACAATTCATCAATACAACTCTTCCTTCTACTGGCTTTTTGTTTTCTTTTCGCAACAGTTAGCTATTTGGTTTACATAATATTTCAACTTTATTACTAATTGTTACAAAAATATTACATCAAGTAGGAGTATAATATCAAATTGTAATATTTTTGTCAAATATTCATCTTAAGTAGTGCAATTCTCATCTTTTCCAGTTCTTTTTTCTTAATAGACTTGGCCACATAACATCGTATTTCCCTGCCATCAAGAAGCGAAGCAATAATAATCCACGCCTTTGTAGAAAGGCTTCTTGGCCGAACTTTTCCTTTTACAATACTAACTTCACCAAGTTCTTCCTTAGGAAGAACAATAGCATCTCTTTTCTGTGATAAATAATGCCTTAGAACAATGTGCTCATTTGTAATAAGAATATCCTCTCCTTCATAGAGCTTTCCTTCGGAAATGGACTCTGTAATGCTATTCATAAATTCATCCTCAAGGATTTTTTTATCTATCTGCATTACAGATTCATGCTTATCTCTAATAAAACCTAGCGCAGTGCAGTTATCTAAAATTTTATCGATATATTTATTCACATGCTTTAAATCCCTGCGATATATTAGCCCTGGCAAAAACGAATATACAATACCATATGCTACACCTGATAAGGGGAGAACTGACAACACAAGCCAAAAACTTTGAAGCGCCATCATTATTAATGCTGCTAAAAACATAATCAAAATCCCACTAATAAAACTCAGAAATTGTGCAACTACCTTGGATAAAACTGTTGTATCAGCTAGAAATATCTTTAACAAGCTTATTCCATCATTTTCAGCATTTATAAAATATTCATCGCTGCTATGTGCATAATAGAACCATAATCCTACTGATAGCAGGCCAAAAAGAACGCTACACTTTATCAATTCCTTGCCAAGTTCCATACGATCTTCGTATGTTCTTTCATGTTCCCACTTTTGCTGCATGATATTGCTATACTGCGTAAAAGTATATTTAACATCATTATCCAAATCATATATTTTAAGATTAGCATTTTCGTAGTCGTCGAGTCCAAATCTGCTACATATATCATATACTTCTCGCCCATTATAAATGCTTGAGAGATATACGCTTTTAGATGATTTTCTCATAACATTGATTCTAATATCATGGACTAACGAGATTGATATTTTGTCATATATATCTCCTTCCCACTTGACAACAACAGGCACTTTCTCGTAGTTTTCCCACATAACTGTATAGTAATAGCCATTATTATCCTGGTGCACTGGAATCTCTTTCATTTCCACAAAAGCGGCGTTTTGCACATTTTCGTTTAATTCCTTTTCATAGCGCTCCGCCAACTTTTTATTATCCCTAGCATTCCCAATTGCAAATATCGCTCCTATCAGAAAGCAAACAGCTACAAATGTGGAAAATATAGCAACAACTACTATATCTCTTTTTTTCATTTGAAAATGTCTCTTTTTATTCACAAATATTCCTCTCATAAAATATATAATGATATATATATATACGTTTCAAACTAATGCTTTTTATTGAACTTTTTTAATGAGCTTTATAATGCGTTTTTTTATTGAAAAAGTGCGGCCATTAATACACTATTAACGCCGCACTCATACCACTTCATTTATTTACTAACCAAGCCTTAGTCCTGTGTTTTTACTTTCAGTCTTTTACGCAAATTAGAAAAAAATTCTTTCAAAAGAATGCTGCACTCTTCCTCTAATACTCCACGCTCAACTACTGCCTGATGGTTAAATCCTTCATGCTCTAATATATTGAGAACTGAGCCGGCGCATCCCGCCTTTGCGTTCATACAACCTATGACAACCTTATCCATTCTAGCCTGAATAATCGCGCCTGCACACATTTGACATGGCTCAAGAGTCACATACATAGTACAACCCTCAAGGCGCCAGTCTCCAACCACCTTACTAGCCTTTTTAATCGCTAGTATCTCAGCATGTGAAAGGGTACTCTTGTCCATAGTACGCCTATTATAGCCTCTAGCTATAACCTTGCCTTCATATACTATTACGCATCCAATAGGTACCTCGCCCATATCGGCAGCTTTCTTGGCAAGTCGTAACGCCATTTTCATGTACTTTTCATCATCAGTTAATACTTGTTTCACTATATTACTGTTCCTTATTAACTATAATAAATATCAATGCCTCGTAGCTTAGCTGATTTCACTTTATTTCTTGCAATATCAAGAAACTCTAATAATTCTTCTTTTGAGAATTCACTACAATTAAGAGTATGTACTCTATTATCTATAAAAACAGCTGTTTTTTCGATTGTAGAATCATTGTCCTTATAAGATTGAAGATAATATGCACGAGCTCCACTTATGAGATTAACTATATCACACATATCATCATAGGTATGTATTCCTTTTACCAAAGTGGTTCTAAACTCATAATCCACACCGCACTCCATGATAAACTGAATACTCTCCTCTATACCAGTAGTATCGTAGTCCTCAATTCCAACTGCCTGACCATAACCTCTTAACGATGACTTTACGTCCATAGCAATATAATCAACAAGCCCTTGATCTACAGCCTGCCTTAGCATGGCTGGATTCGTACCATTTGTATCAAGCTTAACAAGAAGACCCAAAGCCTTAATGTCACTTAATAAAGAAAGTAAATCCCTATGAATTGTTGGCTCTCCACCTGTGATGCATACACCATCAAGTATTCCACTTCGCTTAGTTAGAAAAGCCATCAATTCATTCTGGGATATATTCTCACTTGGATCCAGCACTATATCAGCATTGTGACAAAATGGACATCGATAATTACAGCCTCCAAGAAAGACTGTGGCAGCTACGTGTCCAGGATAATCAAGTAATGTTGTATTTTGTAATCCACTTATAACCATTTACATCAATACCTTCATATATTTATCAACCATAAGAGCTATTTTAAGTGTCATTGCCTGATCAAAAACCCTAATATCTAGGCCCGTTTGTTTCTGTATTTTTTCTATTCTATATATTAACGTACTTCTTGGAATATCCATTTCTCTGGATGTATCTGCAATACTAAGACTGTTACTAAAAAAAGAATTAATAATGGATACTTCTTTGTCCTGAAGCACTCGCTTACCATCTACTCCAAAAATCTCCTCTAAGAATGATTCACATAGTGATCTTGGTAATTCATGAATAATACGACCTATTCCAAGAGAAGAATATGACGCAATGTCTCTTTCTTCAAAGAAAATCTTTGCAACCTCAAGTGCCATATTGGCTTCTTTATAGCTTTCTGGCAAGTCTTTAAGAGAAGTCTTTAACTTACCATAAGTTACTCTAGCTGATATCATCAGCTCTGTATTAAGCATACTGATAATCTGTTTGGCGTATTCTGCCAGTTCCTCATCATCATTTGCTTCCTTTATTAGCACGATTATTCCACCATGAACAGTAGTAACATAATCATTATTATCAGAAAAGATATTACCAAGTATTTCCCTTGCTATACCTAACATCTCTTCGTCAGTTTCAATACAATACACTGCTCTTGAAATATCTGTGACTATTTTTAATTTGGCTGCTCTAGCTTGTATTTCAGCTGATACCATCTGCGATGTGAGAAGCTCCTGATAATACTCTTCTTTATCCATTTTTTCAGAGCCCATGCCAAGAAAATGCATGACCTCACTGACAGCAATACGGCCAAACATATATCCGTCGCCACCATGAGCATTAACTATTAGTACATACTTGTCACCGCTTTGTCCATTAATCTTGAAGAAGTGATGACCATTAACCTCTTGTCCTTCTGCGGATGACATTATGAAAGAAGAAATAACCTGCTCCTTTATGGATAATTTATCAAATGTGGAGCATATCGCTTCACCTTCATTATCACATAGAAAAAAATCTGCCCTAGTTATTCTCTTTAAATCTTCAAGACCACTTTTCAAAATCTTTGTAGATGCCATTTATAATACCTTTCGCCTGATTTCTTTCTTTGCTATAAAAAAGGCTGCGCGTAAAGCGCAGCCTCTAAAAATCTTTTTAGACTAGTTTGTGATAGCCTGCTCTGTTTCCTTATCGAATACGTGAATCTTCTCAACGTCGAAAGCAAACTTAACAACATCGCCTGGTCTAGCCTGAGTTCTAGGATCAACTCTTGCTGTCATTGGGAACTCATCAAGATCGAAGTATAAGAATACTTCAGCACCAAGAAGCTCGTATACTCTGATTGTAGCTTCGAATACTGAAAGTGGAGAAGCCTCAACCATCATCTCTGAATCATATACATCTTCTGGACGGATACCAAATGTAACTGTCTGTCCATCATAACCGCCATCGATAAGCTTCTTAGACTTGTTAGCTGGAAGTGGAATAGACTTGTCAGCAATCTTAAGATATGCTGTCTCGCCCTGTACTTCTACTACAGCATCAAGGAAGTTCATCTGTGGTGAACCCATGAAACCAGCAACGAATAAGTTCTGTGGCTTATCGTAAAGGTTCTGTGGTGTATCTACCTGCTGTACAACACCATCCTTCATAACTACGATACGTGTACCAAGAGTCATAGCCTCTGTCTGGTCATGTGTAACGTAGATGATGGTTGTACCTAATCTCTGGTGTAACTTAGCGATCTCAATTCTCATCTGTACACGGAGCTTAGCATCAAGGTTTGATAAAGGCTCGTCCATAAGGAATACCTTAGGATTACGAACGATAGCACGACCCATAGCAACTCGCTGTCTCTGACCACCGGAAAGAGCCTTTGGCTTACGATCAAGAAGTGATACAAGGTCAAGAATCTTAGCAGCTTCCTTAACCATCTTATCGATTTCATCAGCTGGAACCTTACGAAGCTTAAGTCCGAATGCCATGTTGTCATATACTGACATATGTGGATAAAGAGCGTAGTTCTGGAATACCATCGCGATATCTCTGTCCTTAGGCTCTACATCGTTTACTAATCTGTCTCCGATACGAAGCTCACCTGAAGAAATATCTTCAAGACCAGCGATCATACGAAGTGTTGTTGACTTACCACATCCAGAAGGTCCAACGAAGATGATGAACTCCTGATCTGCGATCTCAAGGTTGAAATTCTTAACAGCTTCAAAACCGTTAGGATAAACCTTGCAAATGTTCTTAAGTGATAAACTTGCCATTTGTTTATGCCTCCTAAAATAATTTAATGTTTTTTGTATAACCTTCGTGGTTATAACTCCACTAGGCTAAAGTATATTAGATATTGCAAATGATTACTATTGCATCTATGCCGAAAATCAACATGTTATTATTAGCAATATGTATATACCTCAGCTCGTATTGGTTGTTATAACCATTTTAAAACGCTTGTATTAGTTATATTAACATCGTTTTGCGTTCTTTGCAAGAATAATTATCATAAGAAAACAAATTATAAAAATGCCAAAAGCCCTTATTCTATAGGCTTTCGGCATTATGTAAACTTAGATTTAATACAATTTAAAACTCTTGAAATCAGCGTATCCTTCACCTTCATAGGTAAAATAAAGTGGTCTCTTGCCTGACTCTATCCTTAGCTCTGCACCATATGTGGTCCAGTCTTCCGATGGTAATACCGAGATTTCTGATACAATATTTCCAGCTCGCTCATCCCTAACAACAAATTTACCAGTCGCAGTGCCACGAACCATTACCTCAACATTCTTTGCATTTTCGAACATAAAATATCTAAAACCAGCAGTTGAGCCATCACACATATTATCGATATACTGATTGGGATCACACTCTCTGTCTGCACCTTCCTGAGTAAATGCTGGATGATTTTCATCCTGCTGCTCTTTCAGACTTTCCGTTGTTCCATTCTTACTATAGAGATGACAAGCGATTCTAGCTTCATAAGTTCCATTATCAACCAGAGGACCTCCATTTAATCCACATGAAGTTATCCTTGCCTGATGAAAGGCTTCACCATCAAAATATATTTCTTCTGCACATGCCTGACGAGAGAAAAAGTGTCGATTAGTCTGTCTATGATAGAACACATACCATTTACCCCCTACAAATGCCACGCTTCCGTGAGTATTACCTCGATAGTTTAGTGCCTCTGTATTTCCATCTGCACCAATATCAGCATTACTTACAAGCACACCACCATATCTATATTCACCAAGCGGAGAATCAGCCACTGCCCAGCAGAGCTCATGCATCCATGTAGAGCTATAAATGAAATAATATTTACCATTAATCTTACGTACTGAACTCGCTTCAAAAAATGGATGCTCTGCATATTCAGTACCAGGAGCTGCTGTAATGATAGGAAGATTTTCTACTGGCTCAGACTTAAGCGTGATCATATCACGCTCAAGCTCCATTTTCTGACTGTTCTTGTCAAGGTTAGGCATATCCGCATAACGAGGACTATTTCCAGAAAATAAATATATTCTCTCATCATCATCTATAAAAATACCTGGATCAAACTGTCTTGTATCACCATCTGTTCCAAGTATTCTTCCATCAGCATGACGAACAAAATCAAGAAATTCATATGGTCCTGCTGGTTTATCTGCTACCGCAACACCTATCTCCTTTAACACATCGAGGCAGTAATATAAATAGTATTTACCATCAAGTCCCTTACACACATCTGGTGCCCACAGTGCATGAGAGCCATCCTGATTTCTAGGATCCTGTGTTTTCTTAAATATAACTCCCTCATATCTCCAGTCTGAAAGATCATCCTCTGGAGCTGACCAACAAACATAATCATTATGACAATATACATCTCCATTAAATCTGTCATGGCTTCCATATATATAGAGCCTTCCATCAAATACCCTTGGTTCACCATCTGGTATATACTCGTAGCTTGGAAGATATGGATTAAAAACCTGTTTCATATTACGCCTCCTTTTGATTTTATATTTATTTTATAACCACATTGCCATTGGTGTATAAATCATACCATCATTCTCTTGTTGTGGCCCCGTAATCTCAAAGCCCTGCTTTATATAAAAATCTTTGGCATAGGGCGAAGAGTGAACAGTTATGAAACTCAACTTGTTCTCCATCTTAACATACATCGATAAAGCATCTATAAGCTTTGTGCCTATCCCGCGTTTATGATATTTTTCATCAACAAATAGAAGAGATATATGATTACGAGAACGAAGAGAGCCCATTCCAACTATTTTATCTGATAACTCATCATAAGCCACAAACATAAGATACTCTCCGTCTAAAAACATTCTATGTAGTCTTGTGTCTGATATGAACTCAAGAAAGCTATCCTGGCCACGCTTACTATAATCTGGAGCAACATAATGCATAAATGTCTTCCATGCAATAGCCATGGCATCATCCCATTCATTCTTATTAGCTTTTCGTATAACAATTCTATTTCTATTATCCATCTATATGTACGCAAATGGCATCACCAAGGACAATAGCAGTCCATGATGATGCCAATAATAATTAATATTTAATTAGCAGATTTCTGCTCCACTTGGCATATCCTTCTCAGGAGTAAGAAGCGCAAGATTGCCATCGGCATCCTCTGCACAAAGAAGCATACCCTCTCATGAAACACCTGCAAGCGTTGCTGGCTTAAGGTTTACAAGTACCATTACCTTCTTACCAACCATCTCCTCGGCTGAGTAGTGCTGCTTAATACCAGATACAATCTGCTTAACCTGGCTACCAATCTTTACCTGACTGCAAAGAAGCTTCTTAGACTTAGGTACTTCCTCACACTTGATGATTGTTCCTACCTGGAACTGAAGCTTTGCAAAATCATCATATGAAATCTCTGGCTTAGCTTCGATATCAATAACTGGCTCATTGTCAGCAGATGAATCAATTCCATTCTCTCTCTCGTACTCTGCACGCTGAGCTGCCTGGATTTCTTCAACCTTCTTCATTACCTCTGCAAGGTCCTGTCTAGCGAAAAGCATAATAGGCTTCTCAATAACCTTTGTTCCTGATGGGTATAATCCAAACTTATCAAGCTCATCGAAGTCTCTAGCCGATGTACTAAGCTGCTCAAAGATACTCTTGGCTGTATCTGGCATAAATGGCTCAAGCAAGCTTGCACCAATTACAATTGACTCTGTAAGGTTGTACATTACCTCGCTGAGTCTGTCTTTATTCGCCTCATCCTTGGCAAGTACCCATGGCTCTGTCTCATCAATATATTTATTACAACGTCTAAATAATGCAAATACCTCGCTGATTGCATCATTTACACGAAGTTCTTCCATCTTCTTATCAAGCTTAGCCTTTGTTTCTGTTACAACACTCTTTAAATCAGCATCCACGTCATCTGTAACACCAGTGCTTGCAACAACGCCACCAAAGTACTTGTTGCTCATTGAGATAGTTCTATTTACAAGGTTTCCTAAAATATTAGCAAGCTCAGAGTTAAATCTCTCAACTACAAGCTCCCAAGTAATAGTACCATCATTCTCATATGGCATCTCGTGAAGAACAAAGTATCTAACTGCATCCACGCCAAATAAACCAATAAGATCATCAGCATAGATAACGTTGCCTCTAGACTTACTCATCTTCTCACCGCCCTGTAGGAGCCATGGATGACCAAATACCTGCTTTGGAAGTGGCTCACCAAGTGCCATAAGGAAGATTGGCCAGTAAATAGTATGGAATCTGATAATATCCTTACCAATAAGATGAAGGTCTGCTGGCCAGTTCTTCTTGTACTGCTCTGAAGAGTTGCCATCAGCATCAAATCCAATACCTGTAATATAGTTTGTAAGTGCATCAAGCCATACATATACTACGTGCTTATCATCGAAATCAACTGGAATGCCCCACTTAAATGATGTTCTTGATACGCAAAGATCCTGAAGTCCTGGCAAAAGGAAGTTATTCATCATCTCATTCTTACGGCTTACTGGCTGTATGAACTCTGGATGCGAATTGATATGCTCGATAAGTCTGTCTGCATATTTGCTCATCTTGAAGAAATATGCTTCTTCCTTGGCTGGCTTAACTTCTCTACCACAGTCTGGACACTTGCCATCTACAAGCTGTGATTCTGTCCAAAATGACTCACAAGGAGTACAGTACATACCTTCGTATGCACTCTTATAAATATCACCCTGATCATAGAAGCGCTTGAACATCTTCTGAACCTGCTTCTCATGATACTCATCTGTTGTTCTCATAAACTTATCATATGATGTATTAAGGCTATCACAGATACCCTTAATCTGACCTGCGATATCATCTACAAAAGCCTTAGGTGTGATACCAGCAGCCTCTGCCTTGAGCTCAATCTTCTGACCATGCTCATCTGTACCTGTCTGGAAAAATACATCGTATCCATCTTTTCTCTTATATCTGGCAATAGCATCTGCAAGAACTATCTCATAGCTGTTACCGATATGAGGTTTTCCTGATGTATATGCTATAGCAGTTGTTAAATAATATTTACCCTTATCTGTCATATCTATATACCTCCTAATAATCTATTATCAATATTCTGGTGCTGGTGCTGGTTCAGGTGCCTGTTCGCCACCCTCAGCGGCTGCCTGAGCAGCTTCAGCTTCTAGTGCTGCGGCAAGTGCTGCCGCTTCCTGTTCCGCCAGCAATTCTTCGGCAGCTCGGTTAGAAGCCATAAACTCTCTGGTAGTTTCTGCTGCAATTTCTTCATCTGTAAGCATACCACTATTTCTCCATACAAAGAAATAATAGTTTGAAGCAAGTAGCTTTATAGAAGCTGCGTACTCGCCTTCAGTATAATCTATCATAGCATTAAGATACGCATCTGTCTCTTCTTCTGATAAATCCGATGTGTCAACTAACCAAGTTACATCACCTGTCTTACTATTATACATCACTTTATCATTAATGAAGCTACCATTATAAAGTCGTGCTCTATGAATACCATCAGAGAATACATCTCTTCCCATAAGCAATCTTGATTCATAGTCTATGCCAAAAAGATTAAGCACTGTTGGTAATATGTCTACATTACAACAATAAGTATCAGTCTCTATTGGCTCTTCCATTCCGGCATTATACATAATACAAGTTGAATGATATATTTCAAAATCCTCATCTGCTGGATGACCAAGAATTGACTCTTTTCCAGCTGGACTCAGATAATATGGCGTATGATCACCTGTTAATACAATAACTGTATTATCAAGCTGACCTGCCTCTTCAAGTCTATCAAGCAAATATACCATGGCTTTTTCAAGTTCAAGATTACCAGCAAGATATCCTATCGCCTGAGAATCCATGTTCTCAGCTCTATCTCCTAAAAGCTCCTTAGTTTCAGCAACATTCTTATTGTACATATAATTGGCTGAAGTATAAGGTCCATGTCCAGAGAAGGTCATATAGTATGCATGGAATGGTGCATTTTCAATATAATCATCTATTGACTGCTCCATCATCTCAAGATCGGAAGCCGGCCAAGTCGAAGTGAAGTTCATGCCTGACCCAAGGAACTTCATATTCTCATAACCTAGATTAGGCCATGAATAACTTCTTCTATAATAATGACCATAGAAATTGTGATATGCATAGCAGTTGATGCCTTCAGGAGTCATCAAATCAGCCATACCCATAGGCATAAATTTCTCACATGACTGAGCAAACGAACCTACAGCTGTACCACATGATGCATCACGAGATACATCCGGCCATAATGATGTCATAAATGCATACTCACCATTAGTTGTTGTATTAAGAAAACTATTATAATAGTTGTTTAAAACAATACCATTATGTGCCATCATATAAAGTGTTGGTGTAACATCCTCATCAAGGGCTAAAGATGAAAAACCTTCACCACATATATATATAAGATTATACCCCTCAAACATACCTGTGTATTTATTGGTATATGAAGGATCTTTATCTGCAAAATACTCGCAAAGCATCATTGTATCGTAATCAGGAGCTTTTGATTCAAGCTCTGCAAAATCTACACTATCAAGCACCATAGGATTCACTTCATAGTAAGGCTCTTCAACGACATTCTCGGATACTGCCTGATTGTCAGATACCGTAGGAGTTACTGATGTAGGATTGCTAAATGTCATATTAAGTGCATCCTTGTCCGCTCCTGCAAGTGCTTCTGTACTATTAGAACTCTTAATTCCTAAATAATATGAACCACCCTCAAGAAGTGTTGTTGTAAATGCTCCTATCTTAGCTGAAGTCGTATCGGTATCAGCTAGCGAATTATGAAAAGCATAGTACCCAGACTGTCTGTCCGTTCCGCAAAGCTTAAGAAGACCAAGTCCACCAAACCAAAGAGCTATAACAAGAACAATACATATACCATGAAGTATTATATGATATCCCTTACATAACTCTTTCTTCCATTTAATAGCTACTATTGCTAACACTACAGACACAACAATAGGTAAAACTATTAGACATATAACCTTTGTACAAGCCTTAATAGCATCAGTAAGAGCCCACCAGAAATTACCTAATGCCTGTGTTCCCATACCAACCATACTAACCGAAAACAGGGATCCAAAATTCTTGAGGTACACAACCTGCATAATATAATATACGGCAATTAATATCTGGAATAATATTGTATTTACTATATTAATAATCTTCTTTTTCGTGAAACCTGTAAGTGCTGCAAAAAACATGGCTTCAGCAGGAACAAAAAATACAAATGATAAATTACTCTTCTGCAACTTACCAGATATCTGAAAGCGGATAACTATCTCCCAGAACATAAAAAGGAAAACAAATAGAACAAAATAAAAAGCTAACCTTTTCATTTCTTCTATTATAATAGACACACGTTCGGAAGCTGGAGGCTCATTTCCATCCGAATGGTCTGTCCCCTCAGACTTCACATCATCTGGTTGCTTTACTTCTATATAGCCAGCTCCTTTTTGTTTATTCAATTCACCTTCAATATCCAAATCAACAAATCTGATAGTATTTTGGTTCATATTAGTACGCCTCTTTTCAATGGGGATTATTATATACCAAAAGAGCAGGCTTATCAACAGCCTGCTCAAATATGCCAAAAAGTGGGATATTCTATTTTTATCTTCCTATAATTATTCCTCGAGGAATTTTTTCATCTCTTTATATCTTGTTGCAGCATCATAATAGCCCTGAAGATAGAGAACTCGAAGCTTTTTAGGATCTTTTTCTATTCTTTCTATTTTAATAAGATTTTCTGGTCTAAATACAAAAGCTCTACAGGCCTTTTCTTCGCTTTCAACAAAATCCAGAGATTTATTATACACAATATGCCTGTTTTCCATATCACGTACAACACCTGGATAATCTTTGTACTTAGCCCTAATTACCGCCATATTGGACGTGGGCTTCTTACGATATCCATCTGGTCTTGTAAGAACAACTATGTTTTTCAGATTACCATCACGAAGAGATTTTCTAATAGGTATAGAATCAGACATACCACCATCAAGATACATCTTTCCATTAATCTCAACATTACGTGATACAAGTGGTAAAGAAGCTGATGCTCTTATTGCAACCAAATCTCTTCTCATATCTTTAAGCTCAACATACTTGGACTGACCAGATTTTATATCAGTAACTACGACAACTCCTCTGCCTGGATACTTCTCGGCTGCCTCATAGTCAAACGGATCAAGTTCGTTTGGAATTTGGTTGTAGCACATATCCACATTAAAAAGGTCGCCTGTCTTAATAAGACTATATGCACTACAATAGTTCTTATCATTCAAATAGTCCACGGATATTCTATACGCTCTTCCTCTTTGCCCTGACATATAACTTGCCAGGTGACAAGCACCTGCTGAAACACCATAGCATGAACTAAAAGCAAGCTTCTTTTCAATAAAGAAATCCAAAATTCCAGCTGTATAAAGACCTCTCATTCCGCCACCTTCTAATACAAGTCCTGCTTCATACATTTTCGTTACCTCCTAAAACAATACATGTCAAACATCTTTATTTATTATTCCATTCTGATACTATTTCTTCGATATAGTCCTTCCACTCATTAAAAATGGTTTCTTCACTGGCAATATCCTTTATCTTTAAAGCTTCCTTTGCCATTCTTTCTGCATCAGCAGGGTTCTCTATAAAATAATTGATGGCATCTCTCATCTTATCCTTGTCGCCAACTGGAACAAGCATACCATTCTTATTATGCTCAATAATCATACCTGGCCCACCACATGGACAATCGGTTGATACAACTGGAAGTCCAAGTGCCATTGCTTCCATGAGTGCATTAGGCATTCCTTCATAATCAGACGAAAGTGCATAAACAGATGCATTCTTTAAGTCTTTTTCAAGGCTATCACTACCACCCATTAAAAACATGTAGCTTTTTGCATCATAATCTTCTATCTTTTTTTCGAGTTTCTCCTTGGTTCCATCTAATCCGTCTATCCCGAATATTTTAAGAACAAACTCGGGATGCTTTTCATGAACCTCGTAGAAAGCATCAAGCAGCATAGACTGGTTTTTAAAATCCGTTAAACGGCAAGACTGAACTACTTCCTTTACTCTACAGTCAGAAATAGGTTCATCTATATATTTTGAATGAACTGGATTGATAATAACCTTGGATTTTTTGCGTAGCTTTATATCAAAAAAATCACGCTGCTGCTCTGTCTGAAATACAAATGCTGCTGCCTTTGGAAACAGCCATTTAACCCCAAGCATTCTTGAAAAAGAATCGTAATGTCCTACTGGATCGATTCTTACACAACCACATACTGGAACTTTCTTTCCGCCAGTTGCCTCCAACGCTCTAAAAATACTATTTCGAAGGAAAGATATGACAATGTCAGGTTTTTCTCTATCAATATATTCTCTCAGATTTTTAATCAGCTTAAGTCGACGGTATATTGTATTATGCTTGGCCTGCTGCGCGGTCAAAGAGATAAGTTCTCGTTTCACACGACTATCCAGTTCGTATTCCCTCTCGCCCTTAGCCACAGTTACAACAGATACATCATATCCATGTTCTGCAAATTTCTTGGCAAGATTAGTTACAACACGCTCTGTTCCGCCTAATTCTAATGAATGAGTATGAAAAGCTATTTTCATTAGCACACCTTTCTCATAAAACTATATCTATTCTTCAAATAACTGTATTATACCAATATGAACTAACTCTTTCAAACTAACATAGTGTTATTATATTCCCTGATACCTTCTCATCTTCAACCTAGAGTGTTATTATTTTTATAGTTATTTCATATATATAAATAGGTAAAAGATAATGAGTGAAACATCAGAAAAACAAATAAAACACTATACAAAAATGACAACTGAACCGGTTGGGCACTTACTTCTTGAATTATCTATTCCAACCATCCTCTCAATGCTTGTCAGCAATATCTATAACCTTGTTGATACTGGCTTCGTAGGGACACTTGGAACGAGTGAAAGCGGTGCTACCGGAATAGTTTTTGCTTTCATGAGTATATTACAGGCCATCGCATTTATGTGTGGCCACGGTTCAGGCAGCATAATGTCTCAAAAGCTTGGGGCCAAGGATTGGGAAAATGCCAATAAATATTCTTCAACCGGCTTTTTCCTATCATTTATTATCGGAATTTTAATTGCTATTGTCAGTTTCATATTCATGGACCCACTAGTAATGCTTCTAGGAAGCACACCAACCATCGCACCCTACGCAAAGCAGTATATTTTTTATTTACTAATATCTGCTCCTTTCTTCACATCAAGCCTTGCCATGAACAATTTACTCAGATATGAAGGAAAGGCAGCTCTTGGTACTGTTGGTATGCTAACAGGATCTATCCTTAATATTGGTGGCGATGCCCTCTTTATCAAGGTATTTAATATGGGAATCACTGGGGCAGGTCTATCAACTGCCATATCACAGTTTATCAGTTTCTGCATACTACTTAGCATGTATCTTATGCACAAAACTCAGACGAAGATATCTGTGCGATGCATTACTAAAAATATTTCAGATATCTGGAATATACTGGCAACTGGATTTCCAAGCCTACTTCGCCAAGGGCTATACTGTATTGCAACAACACTACTCAATCAAGGAGCAGGAAGCTATGGAGATGCTGCTGTTTCAGCAATGAGTATTGTTTCAAGAGTCAGCTTCTTCCCAACTGCTTTTGCTCTTGGAATTGGACAAGGATTCCAGCCTATAAGCAGTTACAACTATGGCGCACATCAGTATGCTAGAATTCGAAAAGCCTTTTGGTCTGCTATAGTTGCTCAAGAAGTAGTTATGGCTGTTATGGCAGTACCTCTTATTGTCTTTGCTGGACCTATTATCAGACTTCTTCGAGACGACGCAGAGGTTGTTCAGATAGGAATACGTGCACTAACACTTATGAGCATCACACAAATTTTCACACCGCTAAGTATGATGACAGAGATGGGCTTTCAAAGCATCGGAAAGAAAATGCTCGCGAGCATAAGTTCCAGTCTTCGTAGCGGAATCATATTAATACCAACACTCATTGTGTTAATTAATCTTCGAGGATTACACGGTATCCAGGAGGCTCAACCACTAGCTACTGTTATCACCTTTATAATAAGTATTGCACTTAGCCGTTTTTATCTCAAAATCCTTGATCCAAAATCGATATATTAGTTTAATATCTATATGGCATATACAAAAAGGTGATCTAAGCGATCACCTTTTATTATTAATAGTATATATTCACATAATGCTTATAGCGTCTCTACATATTCAGCTACCGACCGTGCATATTCCTTTTCAAGATCAGACCTTCCCTCAACCTTAATGAATTTTTCATTTTCCTCATCATAAGTAAAATACCAGTCTGAGTACTGAAGTGTATATGGCCCAAAATACAAAAACTGAAATTCGATTATATAGCAGCCTTCTTCATTCTGAGCAATATCCATAGATATCATTGGCTCGTTAAATTCCCTAACAGCCTGTCTGGCAAATATAAGTATATCTTCAACCTCTTCAACTGTTTCAGGAAAAGCAAACTTGCCACTTCCGCTTGCTCTGAAATCATTATCTCTGTTTTTTCTACCAAGGCAGAAGTATTTACCGCCAAAATATAACACCTTATAATCCCCTGAAAGACCTGGAATCATGGTCTGAAGTACTATTTTATTGCTATAATATGGCTCGTCTCTAGGCGCTATTTTTTTATCGCCCTTTACTGTTTTCATAAGTTTCTTAAGGGCGTAGCCAACAGGCTTATGTCCAAACTCTCGTAACCATGTATATTCCTGATTACGATAAGTATGCCTCATCATTTTTTTGACAATTTTTTCAAGCTCATTCTCATTTTCTGCAAGCTTAACACCTACGCTACCAGATCCCGATGCGGTTTTAACAACTATTGGATATGATATTTTATTTTTAACAATTGCTAGTTCTTCATATCTTCCGATGCATACACTTGACGGATTTCGTAGCTTTTCATCTATTAAAGACGCTCTATACATTTCTGCAAATGATTTGTTATGATGACATTGAAAATGCTGATAGGTCGGGATAAGTATTGCCCCATCTGTCATTAATCTAAGCATAATATCAGCGATATAATTCTTATAGAAAAGTCCTTTCTCCTCTGAAGAAGGATAAAGCACATAGTATCCCGAATAATTCCTGGCCATATCAAGAGTAGCAAACTCAGAAACTATTACTTCAAAACCATATTTCTCAAGCTCAGACTTTATAACTTCTAAATCCAAAATGGAATCATAATGGTCTTCTCTCGAACCAACAAATTTGCAGGCAAGCATGCCTTTGTAATCATGTAAGATAAGTATTTTTTTCATATTACTCACCATTTATATAAATATAATACTACCCTTTTATATTTTCTTTGGAATCTTTAATCAAAGACAATGCAACATAAACTAACGCAAACACTGAAATACATAATATATTTGTTACCCAAAAATGTTGACAATGTCTAGTAAATATCATTATCCATACTATTGGATATAAACCCACAAATAGAAGAAGACACGCCTTGCTATATCTAACCATTTTTCGTCTTATTGCTAAAAATAGAAATACTATTCCTAATATAAATAATATAGGAAGTTTTATCTTAAGCGGCGAGAAAAGTCCATCAAAGCAATAAATCAACATAGATATTCTTTCTTTGAATCCACGTTCAAATGCAATCCACATCATAATAACACTGCTAGCTTCTTCATTTCCTAATATATATATACACATTGTCTGTCTAACATATAATGATAAACCATATCCGACTACCCAAACGATACTGTCTATAAGAATACGAAACCACGACTCCCTGCTCTTATCCGTGTCATTAAATAGAATAATCGAAAGTAACAAAGGCATTCCTAGAGTAATAAGCGGTGCTACTAAAAAGCCCATTGCATAGGTTATTGCACCAATAATTCCAAAATAGTATATATGATATTGATAAAATCGATCTTTACTCCAGCATAAAATCACTATCATGGCAACAAGACAAACCAATATATCTGTAACTTCTGTCAAACAAATAGACTGCATTTGCCACAATCTGATTCCTTCGACTATAAAATATGATGCAAAGCCTCTCCATCCTAATCTTTTATACAATAATAATGAAACTACCGCTGATAGAGCAAGAACCAAATAGTACATTATATATCTAATATCACCAATCGTATAGAACAATAACAATATCCTTGTAATGCCAACTATTAACATTGGCAATCTGGAATAAGAGTGAAAACTTACGGTATCATTTCCTTCTGGATAATAAATCGCACTAATAAGACTAATATATTCCTTGTTCTGCCCCTGTTCCTCTGAGTAATTATTAATTGAATGATAATACATTCCTAAAGTATTAACTAACGTAGTTTCTTTATTAGTTACCGCTATATTCATTATTGTCATATCACTACCATTATCATCCCAATAGCCATTTGGATCATGAAAAATCGGAAAACGATCTTCTTCACTTAATGCAAAAAGAGATTCCCCTGCATTGGTCTTTATTCTTCCACTTGTTGGTATAAGAAATGCACAATACATAAAAATAAAGAAAATGACATTTACTGCTAGTAGTAGACCCAAAAATATAATCCCTTTCTTTAACAGCTCTTTCATTCTATTCCACATCTCCTATATACTTTCTGTCTGCTATGTCCATTCTTAGGCAAAATCAAATAATCAACTCCATTATTTATCGCAGCTAGCCCGTCCTTTTCAAAGCGATCTCCTATCATCAGTGCCTCATCACCAGTAATATCCATATCACGTAAAATGAATTGCAATCCCCGTTTATCTGGTTTCATACAATTAATACTATGATCTGCAGCACAATACATTTTATCTACATTAAGTTCTAAACATTTTATTTTGGATTCAGTCGGATAATCTGAATATATTACTATTTTTATAGATGAATTCCTCATTTCATTGATAAACTGACACAAAAGTTCATCTTTATGTTTTGCTACGAGTGAAAGCGGTTTGACATGCATATAATGATTTACGACTTTCATTATATAGTCTACAGGAACCTTAATTATCTTTGACAAACATTTGAATTGCCATTCTTCCAAGCTCTCACTTGCTTCAGACCTTTTTTCACTCCAATTTTCCCTTAATTTTCTATAATTATATATTATCCATAGGTCTTTAAACGTTTTGGGATTGCTAATACACTTTAATGCCATTTCTTTAGCAACATCTATCCTTAACAAATTTTGAAAATACAATGTTCCATCTAAATCAAATATTAATAGTTTGTAATCTGTTATTCTTTCTTTCCGCAAAGAATATTTATTTGTAAATCGGTACAAAAAAAGCTTCCTCCCATTTAGCCAAAAACGGAATATCATAAATTGTTAACGCAAGAAAAATAAGTACAACTGCTAAAACTATAATCATCAATTTTTTCTCTTTGAATAACTTCTCCGGTTTTTGAGCAGCTGAATCAGGCTTATAAGCAATATATAAATAATAGGCAAACAAAAAGAACACTACTGGTATTGCCAACAAATATTCTATTCTATATTTCAACAGAAAAATACCTATTAAAAATGTCGAACATAATGCGTAAAAAAAAGCTGAACATAACAGAGTGGCTTCTGAATATTTGGCAAATGATTTCCTATACAATCCCGCTGTCAGTGGGTCATTAATCATTCTATACTCTGAATAACGTTTTACAGCCATAAGAAATGCTCCTGCCATCCAATATCCAAACATTATACTCATTGGCGGTATATAAACACAACAGACTATAAACCAACCTAAGATTAATCTAATCATATTATTAATAGATTCAGACAGAACATCCAAGTATACAATATCTTTAGTGCGTAATGGCTTAACATTATACAATACACCCATTATTAACAGCCACAACTCAACAATCAAAAATGGAACATTTATCAATAATGCTAACGTCACCCCTGTCACAATGCATATTAAATATTCAAGCATCACAAGACTAAATTTCATATTTTGATTAACAACAGGTCTGTACTTTTTAGTTGGATGATACTTATCAAATTCAGCATCTAGCCACTCATTAATAACATAATTAGCAGAAGCAATAAAACATGTAGAAAAGAACCCCAATAATATTTTCGCGATTAACTGAGCTATGTCATACTCTTCTTTATATAATAACCAATGCCAATAAAATACCTGGAGCTATGAAAATATTTTTTATCCAATGATCTGGTCTAGCTATCTTAATATAGTTTCGCATTACAAACTCCTTATAATAAAATAAACATCCTACGAATGTATTTTTCTAATTATATTTACTAACTTTTTCTTTATCGGTTCCTTAACAAAATTAGGATATATCGCGTTGGTTCCTTCCCATTTATGAAAAGCAAATGGCTTTATTCCCTGAACCTCTGGAATCATTTTCTCATGAGCATAATATTTTGCTACTTCTATCGGTGCTATTTTCATGCCCTCAGCTTCAAGCAAATGTCTTATCTTGCAACAAATAAATCCGTCTTCGTAAAACCACATCTTTCCATAAGCATACTCACCCTCCCATGGAACATTGGCTTTCTTTGGATAATCCATTAATCTTTTGCTTCTGATACCAGCGCTATTGCCCACTCGACAAATATTACCATCCTTATCGCGGTATGTAGTTGTATCACCTTCTGGTGGAAGAGGCCATGGAGCACCTATATAGTCGTAATCAAGAAATTCATCACGCCACATTTCCGGATTCACCACAAAACCATCAGCATGAACTATAAGTGCAAAATCTGTTTTTATATGTGTTCCTAGCTCATACACCATTTTATAATTAAACTCATCGATGTTTGTTAGTTCTGAGGTATGACTGTATCTTATATTACTTGGTAAATTCCATGGTTTTTTATGTGTTATAAGCACTGCATCTCCAAATTCAATTCCACGCATACTATATTGCATAGCTTTTATTGTTGCAGTTACGTTAACACTTGTCATAGCCACTAATGTAACACTTGGCAATGATAGCTTTTTGTCAGCCATAACTATTCTCCATAATTTCCGGTAATTCTTCTTTTTAGCGAACGGATTGCCCTAATAAACAAGTCGCAATATATTATCCTTTTAGAATTTATTTTGGCAATAACAAGCGAACAACCCGTTAATTTTATACCTATTTTTTTATATCTCTTTGATGACTTTTTATATTGTTCCAACTCTTCTCTACATTCACTGGCTGTAAAGAGTCTTCCATTTCTATCCATATATGTCATATTATCATATATGTTTTGTTCAGAAGCCCAATACCCATCCGAAACATTATGTCTCGCCCAATACTTTGGAGCAATAATTTTCTTTACAGTATCACTTGTATATGCTGGAAAAAAAGCAAATGTAGAATTGGATACTATTAAGTAATGAGCATTTTTTATGGCTGTATAATCACCTGCCAAATCAAAATGATATGCCTTTACTTCCGGTAATATTCTTTTAGCCGCCTTTACATCATCAGTAACAACCATGAACTCCATGTCACTTCTTATGGACTTCATATGTTTAATTGCATCAAGCCAATATTTTCTTCTAAGGAAAAGCTCTGGATTCGATGAGTACTCGCCACCACGTATATTAATAATACATAGGTTATCCCTTGAGTAATCCATACAATCAAATTCTGGCTTTACCTTTAACCATTCTTTTATTTGATCCTTGCAATCCGAAAAGTAGGCTTCGTCCTGAAGATTGCCATATACAAGAGTCGACTCTTTTAACGCCAAAAGCTTCTCATCACAACCCGTTATATAACACCCATGTTCTATATCATGCGTTGAATTACCAATAAAAAGTCTGTCTTCCTTTTCATTATATACATTTAAAAAGTTCTTTTTATCGACAGCCATGCCCATATCGAGCTGCATAAATGAAAGACACGAAAACAAATCCGAATTCAGTATTGCAAAATCATATCCCTTCGCGCTAGCCAGGGCTCTAATTGTAATATAACAAAACAGCTGATTGCCAAGTCCCTGACCCTTTAATAGTTCTGTTGCAATGATCGGCCTTCTACTCATTTATTTTCACCTTATTTAGTATCATTTTGACTATCGTATCATCAATTTTAACATCAAATTTCCTTGCAAACATACATTGAGAATTGACTAATTCTTCATAGTCCTCTTGATGCCAAACATACGGATTCCCCCGTCTCCAATCTATCTTTCTGACACATGACTGATAATCATCCAGAAAACCTTCCCTATATAAATTATTCTTAAAATGAGAGTTCATTAATATTGTTTGCTTATAGCTCTCATCACTACTTCTAGTGAATTTATATTTCCAATAGTAATTTTTAAAATTGTCTACAATATATTGGGCAAATTCATGCGTTATACTACACCAATTCGCTCCTCCATAAAAAGAAAACGATAATTTTTTTAATCGATTAATGTTCAGTCTTCTTTGAATAGCTGCTGAATAAGTTTCCATTTTGTTCCAAAAACCCGGCCGAAAATCACGACCTAATTGTTTTACGAAAAAATGATACTTATTAAATCTACTTTGTATATCTTTTTGATAATTGCTAGCTCCGAAATGAATAAACTCTTTGCCATTATTCTCTTCAAAAAATTTATGTATTTCAGCTTGCGACTTAATAGGAAAATCCGAACCAGAAATCAAATGATAATAATCATATTTCTTTTTTACTGCTTTTTTAAACAATTCTACTTCTGATAATGTCTGATTTATAGTTGCCCAATACACTTTCCTTCTTTTAACAAAATATATGTTTGAGTAAAGAATCTCACCTCTTCTTTTCAAATTTTGTATGTGACGAAATTCTTTATTCGACATTTTTCTATCTACATGAACATAGATATCATTGTCTATATAATCTAACGCACTAATAAGTTGATGCAATATAGGACTTATTTCGTGGATCATAATCAAATAAGCATGCTTTCCCATACATTTTCCTTAATTCAAAGTTGTTCTAATAATGTTACCACCATCTACTCTATATATGATGTCACACTTCTCTATAGTGTTTAAACGATGCGCTATAATCACCATAGTTTTCTTGCCATGGAAATTATTAATAGCATCCATTACTGCCTGCTCTGTTTCGTTGTCGAGCGCTGAAGTTGCTTCATCGAACACAAGAATCTCAGGGTTATGATAAAGCGCTCTGGCAATACCAAGTCTCTGTCTCTGACCACCAGAAAGTCTTACGCCTCTATCACCAATTGTAGTATCAAGGCCTTCAGGAAGCTGCTCTACAAACTCCTTCATCTGAGCTTCCTCAAGAACCTGCCAGATTCTATTGTCATCAATGTCTTCATCAAGCATACCAAATGCAATATTGTTTCTTATAGGTTCATCAACAAGATATATTGTCTGAGGGATATATCCTATTTGAGCAAGCCAAGCAGGATAATTATCAAAAACATTTACCCCATCACATGTTATTGTTCCGTTATGAACCTTAAGAAGTCCAAGAAGAATATCTACTATTGTAGACTTACCAGCACCTGATGGTCCCATGATTCCGACAGATTTTCCATAAGGAACCTCCATACTAGCATGGTTGAAAATCAGCTTATCTGTATTAGGATACGCATAAACAATATCCTTAAGCTCAATCTTATCCTTTAGCTCCATTAATAATGATTCATCTTTTACATTTAGGTTATAATTCTGTTTCTGAGTTTCTGCGTTGATTTTAAAGTTCTCATAAACATAGTCTAGGCAAGGCTTCACATATGCTATCTGAGCAATATAATTGTTAATTCGGCTAACGCATGGAAGTAGTCTTGTTGAAACTAAACCAAACGATGTAAGTGTTACAGTAATAGCTTTTACGTCATTACCATTAAGAATATATACCATTAAATATGCAAGGAAACTACACATGAATACTGTTTCTATGAGTATCCTTGGAAGATTATTCATTACTGTATATTTTCTGTTAATAACAGCACCAATCTTACCTGTTCCCTCATAGTTATCAGCGAAAAAGCTTTCTCTATGAAGTACCTTAACATCCTTAATACCATATATAGCCTGTATTCTCCACTTGGCAATTCTTGACTGTACCTTAAGATTTTTCTGCCCAAGTCCAGCAAGAATAGGTTTCATTATTTTAGTTATAAATAAAGTTAATACACCAAAGACTGCTACTGTAAATATGGTAAGCTTCCAATCAGTAAGTATTAAAAATATTGCGAATAAAACAGCAACTACAACCTCTGATGCCATTGAAGAAATGGACACCAGCATATTGAAGACATTAGGAATATCACTATCTGTTAATCGAAATACAGTTGGAATATCAGCATCAAGATAAAATTCATATGGTCTGTTAAGAAACTCTCTAAGCACTCGGCTTATCATCTTGTTACGATTATATGCAATGAATCTGGCCTGCTCATTGGCTGATATTAATAAGAAGATATTCTTAACAATATATAAAGCGATAAGTGCAACTAATATAACTATCATAAGGCTCTTGGCGTCACTTACCTTAAGCCATTCCATAGCCCACTTAAAATACTTGTTATTTAATGCTTTTTCTTCATCAATAAAAATCCACACTATTGGCAATAATGCAGATATACTAAGTGTCTCAAGCCATCCACCAACAAATATTAAAAACGCCAATCCGCACATATGAATTTTTTGTTTTCTATCTAGAATACTTCTTAATTTTTTAATAATATCCATTTTATCCTCTACCCTATTCAAAATTATAAACACTATCATAATCGTAGTTAGTATAGTAATCTATCTCTTCTTCAAGT
>JAZRXF010000010.1:0-3295 GCA_045600085.1 Lachnospiraceae bacterium | reverse complement strand
AATGCGCTTAACGCTGGCCTTATTATCCACAAACTCCACCTGATAGACATGCTTATCTGCTGGTTTTACCCCGTCTGTCAAATTGTCCTCCATTACGAAGCATAACTGACCTGCCTGGTCTCTGTACCCTTGAAGGCCATCGAATCTTAGCATCGAAGGCTCCGAATCAAGCTGCCTAAATGCTTCCATGTCAAAAGCAACCATTTCGCCATTTTCCGTAACCTCATAGATAGAGTTCGTGTAAAAATGTCCCGAACCAGCCCATCCTGATTTTATTACCTCAAGATATCCATCCTCATCAAGATCAGATATTGCATAACCATAATTTTTAAAATCCCTGGACTCGCAAAAATCCCCATCCACTGTATCAGATACCTGCCATATATCCGCATGTTCATATATTACATTTAGTTGTAAATCTATATCATCAGCTGACACGTAATCATATTTCACTCTATCATCGCTTACACTAATCTCAGGCATGTGGTCATATGTTATTCTATTTTCGCTTTCTATGTTTCCACATCCCGCGAGCATAGACATTATAGAAATAGCCATCATAGCCATAATCATTCTCTTCTTCATAGATAATCCCTACTTACTTAAAACTATTTTTTTCTTGATTAATATCAATGAATCAGGTTCATATTTTTGATACGGTTAGAGTTCATTATTTTATGGCATAAAAAACCTCCTTACCAGATTAACTAGTAAGGAGGTTTTCACCCATAAATTTATGTATTGCTTTTTCAAATTCCTCTATTGGCATTAGTGGCTCTAATCCAATGTGATCACCTATATTTGCTGTTACAGTTGTTTCGTTATTTAAGACAATTGACATTGTACTTTGATTATTGATTTCAATCGACTTAATCATCGTTCTAGGAATAATAACTGGCATTTCAAGCGAAGCGGCACAGAAAATGTAATGCGGCGATATAACTGTCCTACCTCTTTCTACAGTTCTGTTCCACTTGAAATCCTCATTGGCATCGAGCATAAATTCTTTCAGCGCCTGCGTCTGTCCTATCTGCCCTAATGCATTATTTCTGTATTCTTCAATTATACCCAGTCTAATGCATCTATTTTCTAAAGGATTCAAATAATCTTTTTCACCATAATATACTACTGCAATCATAAAAATAATCGCTAGTGGGATAGCTATAATAATAAAATACCAATATGTAAAAATACCTATTACTCCGAAAAAAAACGATAATAAGAATAACCATAAAAAAATACCTACTCTAGGCTCCATACTCCGTCGTTGATTGTCTATTCGCTTAAACATCTGACGAATTTCGCCATATTTATACGATTCATTATCTTTCATATGTTCATTTCCTCTCAGTATTATTTACAGTTCCTAATCAAACCTTAAAATCAATAAACTTTAACTTCCACAGCTAAAACCTATTAATTAATATAGCAAAAAGATGGCACTAATTAATAGTCCCATCCTTGTTATTTATCATTCTTTTTATCAAGATTTATTCTGAGCATCTACTAGATGATCGCCACCGTAGATCTGACGAAGCTTTGGCTTCTCTATCTTTCCAGTAGGATTACGTGGAACATCTGCAAAGATAAGCTTCTTTGGTCTCTTGTATCTAGGAAGAGCCTCGCAGAATGCATTCATCTCTTCTTCTGATGATGTCTCACCTTCCTTGAGCTGAATAATAGCAGCTGTAATCTCACCAAGTCTCTTGTCTGGAAGACCTATTACTGCGACATCATTAATCTTATTATTAGTTCTAAGGAAGTCCTCTATCTGTACTGGGTAGATATTCTCACCACCCGAGATGATTACATCCTTCTTTCTATCTACCAGGAATATGAATCCATCCTCATCTTCCTTGGCCATATCGCCTGTGTATAGCCATCCATCCTTAAGAGTCTCTGCAGTAGCTTCTGGATCGTTATAATAACACTCCATAACACCTGGTCCCTTAAGAAGAAGCTCGCCCACTTCGCCCTTAGCAGCCTCTGTTCCATCAGGATTAGCGATTTTCACTTCCCAGCCATATCCAGCCTTACCTATAGCACCTACCTTGTGTACGTTCTCTACACCAAGATGAACTGCACCTGGTCCAATTGATTCTGATAGACCATAGTTAGTATCATACTGATGGTTAGGGAATACTTCTAGCCATCTCTTGATTAATGACTGTGGTACAGGCTGCGCGCCAATATGCATGAGTCTCCACTGCTCTGTATTAAGCTTACTTAAATCTATATCACCTCTATCAATGGCATCAAGTATATCCTGAGCCCAAGGCACAAGCAGCCATACTATAGTACACTTTTCTTCTGAAACAGCATTAAGTATTATCTCTGGCTTAGTACCCTTGAGAATTACCGACTTCGCACCTACTAAAAAGCTACCAAACCAGTGCATCTTGGCACCAGTATGATATAGAGGTGGAATACAAAGGAATACATCATCCTTGGTCTGTCCGTGATGATTCTGCTCTACCTTACATGAATGCATAAGGCTTCTATGCTTATGAAGAATAGCCTTAGGAAATCCTGTAGTACCAGATGAGAAATATATAGCGCCGTAATCATCATCCGTAAGCTTGATATCTGGTGACATACTAGAGCAGTTGGCTGTAAGTGATGCGTAATCCTCAGCAAATGATGGACAATTCTCACCTACGAAGAAAAGGAGTCTGTTCTTGCTTATCTTATCAGCGATCTCCTCTACTCTACCTATAAATGCAGGTCCAAATACAAGCACATCTGAATCAGACTTATTCACACAGTATTCAATCTCATCTGAAGAATATCTGAAGTTAAGTGGTACTGCAAGAGCACCGGTCTTAAGAATACCAAAATAGATTGGAAGCCACTCAAGACAGTTCATAAGTAAGATTGATACCTTATCACCCTTCTTGATACCTCTCTCTATTAATAAATTGGCAAATCTATTGGCCTTCTCATTGAATACATTCCATGTAATCTCACGTCTATAATGAACTGTTGGATTCTGCTCTACAAGATCATAATCCTTCCATGTTTTTCTATTAATCTCTTTTACTTCAGGATCTATCTCGACTAAAGCCACATCCTTACCAAATTTTCTACAATTTTCTTCAAGTATCTCAGTAATTGGCATAAATCCAATACCCCCTAATTAAAAATAGTTTGATGCTTCACCGCTTTGAAGCACCAAACTATATTATAACTATTATACAAATATAAATCTATACTATGAGAGATACAAAAACACCATCAATCTTTGGGTAAAAAGACTAATATAATTTATTATCATTTATCATAGATATTAATGGCA
>JAZRXF010000009.1:0-6192 GCA_045600085.1 Lachnospiraceae bacterium | reverse complement strand
TGGTTCCAGATATTTACCATGCGGTTGACCTTATCATTAGATGACTTAACAGTGTATTTTGAAAGAAGCTTCTTCCAATAGTCATTAAGCTCTGCAAATGCCTTATCAACATCAGCATCTGTCTTGTATCTGACAAGAAGTGCCCATGCCTTTGTCTTGTTGATAATTCCGTGGCTCTCCCACTTTTCTTCTTCAGCGTTCTCAACATATGCAAGAACAAATACGAATGTGCGGCTCTCACCTGCAGGAATTGTCATATTAATCTGGTGAGAAGCAATTGGGGACCATCCTGAAGCCATAGAATTGGTAGCCTGACCATTCTTAACAACATCGGGCTTATCCGGACCATTGTATGCACCAAGGAAATTATCACGGCTTGTATCAAATCCATCAATTTTTGTATTTACAGAATATACAGCATAATGATTACGACGCTCTCTGTACTCTGTCTTATGGAAAATTGTTGAATCAATAACTTCAACCTCACCTGTTGATAAGTTACGCTGGAAGTTCTTCATATCATCGTCTGCATTCCAGAGGCACCATTCAACGTATGAGAACATTTTCAGCTCTTTAGTAGCACTTGACTCATTTGTGATAGTAACCTTTGAAACTTCACATGTATCTCCCATTGGGACGAAAGTCAAGATTGAAGCCTTAACATCATTCTTCTTACCTGTAAAACGGCTATATCCAATACCATGACGGCATTCATACTCGTCAAGTTCAGTCTTGGTAGGCTGCCAGCCTGGATTCCATACAGTATCACCGTCCTTGATATAAATATATTTACCATTTGTATCACCAGGACAATCATTGTAGCGATATCTTGTAAGTCTTAACAGCTTAGCATCCTTATAAAATGTGTATCCACCACATGTATTAGAAATCAGGCTAAAGTAATCATTGCAGCCTAAATAGTTAATCCAGGGAAGTGGTGTCTTAGGGGTAGTGATGACGTATTCTGCATTCGCATCATCAAAAAAACCATACTTCATAACATTCTCTCCATTCTTAGTAAAATGTCACAATATTCAAAATTGATACGTTTTCGATACCGGTATTAAATAGACGCTACATCATCTCAAAACGCATAGGCTTAATATTACCTCAGGGTTCATTGATATGAGTCACTGTCAATTTATCGATATCATTTGGGGAAATATCCCCATAAATAGGAAGTCTTTTAATCAGAAAACGATTAAGTAAAAATGCAAAAAAAATATACTTTTGCACTTCAAGTATATCTAAAATACATATCAAAATCAACAAAAAACATCATTTCATCAACACTTGGGCAAAAACCACAAAAATCTTTTATCAAATTTTGACAAAAAAACCAAAAAAAACATTGGAAAAAGCCGTGATTTTAGCGTATACTGAATGTACGAAAACGTTTAAGGGATTGTTAATATGGTATCAATGAAAGACATCGCCGCAAAATGTGGCGTATCTGTTGCCACTGTGAGTAAAGCTCTTAACGACCACAGTGACATAAGCGATGAAACTAAAAAGATTATAAGCGATACTGCAAGGTCTATGGGATATTTTCCTAATTCTTCTGCAAGAGCTTTGAAAACAAAGAGAACCTACAACCTTGGGGTTTTATTTGTTGATAAAGGTCACAGTGGTTTGACTCACGACTATTTTTCAAGAGTTCTTGATTCCTTTAAAAGATGCGCTGAAGAAAAGGGATATGATATCACATTTATTAATGCTGCTGTTCAAGGTAATATGACTTATCTTGAGCACAGTCGCTATCGTGGGGTTGATGGAGTTGTTATTGCCTGTGTTGAGTTCCAGGACAAGAATGTTATAGATCTTATTAATTCTGATCTTCCTGTAGTTACGATTGACCATGTTTTTAATAATAGAATCTCTGTTGTATCTGACAACATTGGCGGAATGCGTGAACTTATATCTTATATCTATGAACTCGGTCATCGCAATATAGCATATATCTATGGTGACAATACTGCTGTTACTCAGAACCGTCTGTCAAGCTATTACAATACACTGAAGTCTTTTGGCATTGAGCCTAATGATGAGTATGTTCTTGAATCGACTTATCGTAATCCAGATAGGGCTGCTGAACTGACAAAATCACTTTTAAAGCTTAAGAATCGCCCTACATGCATTTTATATCCCGATGATTATTCATGTATTGGTGGGCTTAATGCAATTTCAGAAATGGGATTATCAGTTCCTGAAGATATATCTGTTGCAGGATACGACGGAATATATGTTTCGCAGATATTAGATCCCAGCCTGACAACATATAAACAGAACACTTTCGAAATTGGTCGCATAGCCGCTGAGCAGCTTATTAAGCTTATTGAAGATCCTAAGACAACACTTATTGACAAATATGTTGTATCAGGGAATGTACTTCAGGGTAAGTCAGTACGACAGAATAAATAATAGCATAGTCTTAAGAAATCTTATATTGAAAACCTCGGATTAGATTGTCAAACGCTTTAGTTATACATCTAATCCGAGGTTTTTATAATTATTATCCCTATCGTTATAATATCCCTATATACATTTATCAGTCGTCATATGGCACTTCATGCGAATCTTCTTCTCCTCTTGATAGAGCCATAATACCTTTTACTGTTGTACCTGTCATATCCGAAACCGCCTGCTCAGTGTAAAACGCCATATGCGGAGACAATATCACGTTAGGAAAGCTTTGCAGGATACTTCTCTTTTCATTAGCCAGAACCTTAAGTCTAAGATCATGATAATACATTCCCGTTTCCTCTTCAAAGGTATCAAGCGCCGCTGCTGCGATTTTACCTGACGAAAGCCCTTCTATCAAGGCATCCGTATCGACTATTGTACCTCTTGCTGCATTAATCAGAATTACATCATCTTGCATTTTTGCTATTGTGTCAGCATTTATCATATGGCGATTTGCCTCCACTCCAGGAACATGAAGCGATATAATATCACATTCTCGATAAATCGTATCAAGATCAACATATTCTGCAAATTGCTTAAGTTCTTCCTTTTCGTAAACATCATTGCATAAAATTCTACAACCGAATCCGCTTAAATGCCTGATAACAGTCTCGCCTATTTTTCCTGTGCCAATAATCCCAACTGTACTTGTTGAAATTTCGCGGCCCATTTTCCCTTCTAATACAAAATCCTGCATCTTGGCACTATCTATAATGAAATCTATCTTTCTGCAGCACATAAGCATCAGCATGATTGTATAGTTAGCTACTGAGTTAGGAGAATATGTAGCATGTACTCCGCGCATTCCGAGCTTTTTCATGGTCTTGCGATCCATATGATCATATCCAATACATCTTCCCGCAAGATATTTTATTCCCAGTTCATGCCACGCTGTAATAATCTCACCATTCAACGGATTATTTATCGTACTAACCGCATCATATCCCTTTGCAAGATGGACATTCTCCATACACGGATAATCAGATGTATAATCATATTCAAACCCAAGTTCCTTGCTGTAGTAGTCAAAATACTTTTTTTCATCATATTCTCTTAATGCATATGCAAAAATCTTCATAACTAAGAATCTCCTTCATAATATATACAAATATTATATCACAGAATAAACGCATCATATTTGATAATGTTCAGATACAAATATAAAAAAGGACTCCTCATAGTCAAGGAGTCCCTCATAAATATCACATCAAATTATGTAATAAAATCTCGTTTCTTGAATCAATAATTCAATATAGCAATACCCTTATGTTGCAATTAACCCTTAACCGCACCAAGAGCTACACCACCAACGATGAATCTTGATAAGAAGATATATACCACGATAACCGGGAAGATTGATAAAGCGATTGTTGCATAAACCTGGCCCATATCAAACTTAAGGAAATCTGCTGCACGTAGCTGAGCGATAAGAATAGGAAGTGTTTTCTTCTTCTCATCGTGAAGAATAAGTGCAGGTGTGAAGTAGTTATTCCAGTTAAATACAAATGCAAATATAACCTGTACTGCAAGAGCTGGCTTCATCATAGGAAGCGAGATTGTATTAAATGTTCTAAGTTCACCAGCACCATCGATTCTAGCAGCCTCTACGATTGCAAGAGGAAGTGTACTCTCCATATACTGCTTCATGTAATAGAATGTAGCAGGAGCTGCAATTGCAGGAACAATAAGCGGAATAAAACTATTTTCAAGCTTCATGTTACCAATCAACTTAATGAAACCAAGCGCTGTAACCTGTGTAGGGATCATCATAACCGCAAGAATGAATGTAAACATAGGTTTCTTAAGCTTAAAGTCATATACATGAAGTGCATATGCTGTAACTGTTGAGAAGTAAACTGAAAGGCATGAAGCAGATGCAGCAATAATAAAGCTGTTAAGCATACCTCTCATAATTGGCTGTGTACCATGCATAACATTTGAAATATTAGTGAATAAATTATTACTAGGTACAAGGGTAAATCCCGATGTCAACTGTGCATTTGATCTGGTTGCATTGATGAAAAGAATGTAGAACCAGAACAAGCAAAGAATTGTAATTAACACAAGTACTATATAAGCGATTACTCTACGTGCGTGGAGACCTAAACCGCCTTCAACATTGTTCATATTATCATCCTGTCTCATTTAGGTCACCTCCTTAATTATTCTTATCAACTGAGAACTTATACACGATGATACTCAGGATACCTGTGATGATAAACAGGAATACTGAAAGTGCACCAGCCATACCATAGTTCTTACTAAACAGATGCTTATTCAAATACATAATGAGTGTCATTGACTGTCTCATAGGATTTCCTTCGCCGTTTGTTAAGACCTGAGGAACATCGAACATCTGGAGACCACCAATGAGTGATGTAATCATAACATAAATCAAAATAGGGCGAAGCAGAGGAAGTGTTACTCTAAAGAACACCTGTGTTGATGTAGCACCGTCAACCTGTGCTGCCTCAAAAAGTGATCCATCAATACCCATCATACCGGCCATAAGAAGGATTGTTGTGTTACCAAACCACATAAGGCAGTTCATGAAAGCGACAAGTCCACGTGAGCTTGCAGCATGGCTTAAGAACTTAAATGGCTCTGAAATCAATCCCATATTAATCATAATTGAGTTGATAGGACCATTATCTGCGAACAATGTAAAGAACAGCATCGCAAAAGCCGAAGCCATGATCAGGTTTGGAAGATAAATAACTGTCTTGAAAAAGCCTGAACATTTTAGGCGAAGTCTTGTATCTGAAAACCATGCACCAAGAAGTAGTGAAAGAAGAATCTGTGGAACAAAACCAAGGAACCACATGATAATTGTATTTTTGAAATATGTAGGAATATCACCATTTGCAAATATAGTAATAAAATTCTGAAATCCTACAGGATTAGGTCCAATCTGTTTAAGACCTGACATATAGTTCTCGAAGAAACTGTTGTAAATTGTTGTGAAAAGAGGAATCATCTGGAATACCAAATATACAACTGTAAAAGGTATTAGAAAAATGTAACCCCACTTATTATATCTTACAACTGCTCCCTTTTTAGGTGTCTGCTGTTTAGACATATAAGAAAACCTCCTTCTAGTTATTCCGAACTGCTGCTACTGCAGAGCTCGCTTTAAAATTCCATTTAATTATATCAAACTCTAAAGCCGGCTCTGAGTAGAATTATTACTCTGATTTTTGTCACATTTTACCCTAAAAATCACAAGCCGATAATTTCTCTGGAGTTGTCTCCCGAAAAAAGGGTAAAGAAAACGCCTGCCCACTAAAGGCAGGCGTTTAGTATTACCTAAATTATATCTAAGCTAAATCTTAGTATGTAAGCTCAGGATACTTCTCTACAACTGATGTGTAGAAGAGATCAAGTGCTTCTTCATATGTAGCATTGCCTTCGAAGTAATCCTTCATAGCGCCCTGGAATGACTCGTTACATCCCTGATCATAAGCTGAAAGGTTTGAAAGGTCAATCTTAGCACATCCTTCCATGTACATAGGAAGAGGATTCTGGCCACCCATTACAGCTGACTTGTAGTCTGAAGCTGCCATCTCAGCCATAGCTGTCTGGTTGTTAGCGAAGTCATCATCCTTCTCAACGATTTCTTTCATGATATCAGCATTACATGTAATCTGCTTCATGATATCAGCAACAAGTGAAGCATTATCTGTACCAGTTGCGCCGCAGATCCATGTGCCGCCCCAGAAGAATGACTGA
>JAZRXF010000008.1:0-8956 GCA_045600085.1 Lachnospiraceae bacterium | reverse complement strand
ATTTTAATGGATAAAATATAATGAAAAGAACACAAAAAAGAAAATCATCCTAGCAGCCTGGATTATAATCGAAGAACATCTAAAGCCAGAAACGAAATCTGCAAAAATCCATAAAAAAAGAGTAAAGACGATCTTCAGAAGTCAATAAAAAAACGGAGTTGCATATACAACTCCGTTTCAGAAATAAACAATATTATCGATATAATATTAGAGAGCTATCTTTCCTCTCTCACCAGTACGGATACGAATAGCATCCTCAACATCATATACGAAAATCTTACCATCACCACAGTTACCTGTTCTAATACCCTTAGAAATCTTTTCAATAAGAGTACCTGCGATAGAAGCATCTACTACTGTTTCAACCTTAATCATAGGAAGAAGCTTAACCTGGCTCACACCTGGCTGATAATCAACATAGTGACCCTTCTGGTTACCGTAGCCTTCCATATGGAATATATTAAGTCCTGTAACACCAAACTCTTCAAGTATAAGACGAAGATCGTCAAGCTTCTCTGGTCTTGTAACAATCTCTAATTTTTTCATAATAATCTGTCTCCTCCAACTAGATTAATATTATAACAATGCATATTGTACCACAAAAAATACAATATTAAAGTGGCTATAATATATAAGCCTTATCCTATTATATATATTTCAATTAGTTAATATATATAATTTCAGTCCTATTCTTTATATATATTGAATATCACATGGCATCGCGATACTTTCGATAAGCTCTAAAGAAAAACCATATAAATGGAATCTGTATAAATACGCCCACTACATCAATCGCTATTTTAGCAACATTCTTAAATGCATATATCTGATACAAATGATAGCCATATCCAAACATAAGCAAAACAAGTACTAATGTAATGATAAGCGCTCCAATGGAAAGAGCCTTGCAGGCCTTACCTCTTATTGCACTATCAGTAAAATCTTTTGGTCTCTTATCTGTGTAATCCTGACGCCATAGATAAAATGGTCCAACAGTTCCCATAAGCTCCCATCCCTTACCAATCAATGTTTCAACATACATATCCTTGGCTAGCGCAGTTTTATCTACCACAAACTTAGTCTTGGTCTTTTCTCCCTCTTCGAACTCATAATAAAATGGAGCAAGCTCTCCAAGTTTCTTTAATATATATCCATTGGCCGCCTGAGCTTCCAAATAATATTCTAGCTCTGATGGCTGCATATGCTTAACTGAAACGAACCATTCCTTCTTACTCATCCGGATTCCCCTCCTTATATTAATCGCTTTTATTATATATTGTTTTCCTGCGATTTACTATCTTTTCTATCAATTATGGCAAGTCTTAGTGCTTCATTTTCACACACTCCCACACATTTTCCGCATAAAATGCATTCTGGAGACCTTTGATTGAGCGCAGGATTAACATTCATACCACAAGCTTTACTACATAATCCGCAGCTGCTACACTTTGTCTTATCACATTCTATATGTAATAAACTCACTTCATTAAGGAGCCCATATATAGCACCTAAAGGGCATAAAACCTTACAGAAAAATCTAAAGCAAACTACACTAAGTATTATTACTACAATCAATATGCCCAGCTTAAGAGAAAATATCGGTCCAATAATATTTCTAAGACCATCATTTAATAGTAATAAAGGTATACCTGCTTCTAGTGTTCCAGCAGGGCAAATATATTCACAAAACCAAGGTTTCGCTAGCCCTATCGAACTAACCCACACAGCTGGCAATACAATAACAAACAATACCAGAATAAAGTATTTTATCCATGTGAAAAATTTAGGAATTTTTATCTTTGGAGATTTTATTTTATAGAGTAGTTCCTGCAACAGCCCAAATGGACACAGATAACCACAAACCCCTCGTCCTAGTACCACTCCTATGGCCATAAGAATTCCAACAACATAAAAGCTGAATTTCATACTGGAACTAGCCACTGACTGCATGGCTCCAATGGGACAAGCGAGGTTAGCTGCAGGGCATGAGTAACAGTTAAGCCCTGGCGAACAAAACTGCTTCCATTTACCATTATATATCTGCCCTTTGGCAAAATTACCTATATGGAAATTGGTAAAGCCAAATGCTGCTATTTGTATAAGCTTACGTTTTATATCTATCGATTTCATTATCCAAGACCTATACACTCAAGGCACACCATTATGGCCTTTCGAAGAACTATTACCATCTCACCACGATTAACTCCAATCGCGATAAAGCCTATTCCTGTAAGCATCACTATAATTCTTGCAACCATACGAATTCTGTTATTCATTGGTCTCTCCAAGATCTCTTATAACTGCTTTATAGCTTTTTAAATCAGCTCCAATAATAGGATTACATAGCACGTAACCATCACGATTAACAAAAAGAGTTGTAGGTACTGCGCTAAGACCAGACAGTGCCTGCATTAATTCATCATTACATAATAAATTGGTATATGTTACACCTTTTGAGTCAAGGATTTTTGTGGCACTACTACTATCTTCACCATCATAAACATCGCATACAATACCTATTATCTGCATGTTATCAGGCATCGACTCAGACAAAGCCTGAAGGTCGGCCATTTCATTAATACAAGGGCCACAATATGTTCCCCATACATTAATCATAGTATAGTCAGCATTCTTAAAAATACTGTCATCAACAACGTTCCCCTCTGTATCTGTTGTTTTAAATCCATTCACCTTATAAACAGAGTAATAATGAGATGGTCCATATCCAAATGGATATGTCTGTGGCTCATCTGACTGCTCCACTGCCTGCTCAGTTCCACTATCTGTATCACCTGCATCACGGCTTACTCTTTCCACTTTTTGACTACAGCCCATTAATAATGCTGCTGTGGAAATAACAACTATAAGTGAACTAATTAATTTCTTTTTCAAAATCTATTCCTGCTTTCTTCGTTTCTAGTCAAACACATATATAAATATATCTATTATAATTCCTGCATATTCTTTATGCACATCTTAAATCCTTTTGTGCATAGTATCAGTGCCATAGCGCCAGTAACAACAAACTCGAATATTACAAAGCCTATAACTCCAATACTAGTATATGTAAATGCAAGGAAGCCAAGTGCACAAACTAACACTGATATAACCATTATTATCGCCATATCGAAGAATGAATTGAGATTACCTCTAAGGGCACTGTATTCATCGTCCCAGGTAGAATGAGGATGAGAACTATCTAAGTATAGTCCAGATATGGTTGTAATAATAAGGCAAAGCAGCATAAGTACACCAAGAATCAACACCCATATAGGATTAATTGGAAGTACTACTTTAACTACTAACACGCATAAAAACAGGCCTGGGTATGTAATAAGAATACTTATTAATCCCTTTACAAGAAGCTGAGTCTTATAAGGCACTGGAATGTACTTAACTAAATCCAGGTGCATGCCTTCACGAGTAAATGCCGATGACGCCAAAGAATTCATGGCTGATGCAATGAATGCAAGCATAATCATGACTATTACTAACAGCACATATGCTCTGTCTGTTCCAAGCGCAAAATAGAAACGTAACCTTTGCATACCAGGCTTCTCCATATTCCACAGATAATAACCTATCATAAGAACTGGCCATAACATATTAATCCATACGCAGTTGCCATTGTATGCCCTTGTTCTTGTAAGAACCAGCCACTCTTTTTTCATATAAGAAGCAAATACACTTTTCTGCTTTGAATGCTTGCCATTATCCTTAAGCTTTGACTTGCCTGAGCCAAGACGACCAACAGTATAAAGACTCTGCTGATATGTGAAAACACCAAGAATTGTCATTGCTACTATCACTAATATATTGCCAACAAGATATAAAAGAAGATGTAGTATATTACCTTCAACAACAGCTTTCATAAGCCATGGTACAACAAAGAAAATCTTATCAAGTACATTGGTAAATGCATTGTCCCCACTTGCCAAAGAGCTTACATAATTCTCAATGGTGATATCCCCCATACTTCTAAATGAAAAGAGGAAAAGAACTGTGAATGCGATAAGTGTGATAGTAGAAATACGACCAAATATCTTGCCATTCTTAAGGCCTCTAAGGCAATACAGCAACACAAGTCCAATAATGGCACAGTAAGCCATTGGAACTAATGGAATAACAAACACACCTATAAGCGCACTTATCATTCCCACTATATTAATACCGTATGATACATGAACGCCGTAGGAAATAAAGAATCCTATGAACATGCTGATTAGCACCATGAATTCCATGACACTTTCTGCCATATACGAATAAAAGAACTTAGCTAACAGTATTTCATGGCTTCGAAATGGCATTGGCATAAGATGTTCTCTATCCGATGAGAAGAACAGGATATTAAAAATAACCAGCATACCAAACACCACAGAAAAAGCTGACATTATATGTATCTCGGCTTGAAGTCCTGCTGCCGGTGCATTAACCATTACAAGGGCTTCTGTCATAATATAACTCACAAAGCCCACTATTATGCAGCAAGGAATCATTATACAGCTAATAGCAATGATACCAAGCGCCAAATACATTGAACCCTTGCCACCCTTTTTAGGCACTCGCATTTCCGCGTTTTTAGTTAAAACTCGCATAAGCGAAATAGCATTTCTCATATCTTAGTACCTCGCTTATCTACTCTTCTTCCTTACGATAACTAATCATATCGAGGAATATCTTTTCAAGATCAACTCCTGGATGCTGCTTTTCCAAATCCTCGAGTGTTCCCTGGTATAATTCATGTCCATGATTAATGATAAGAATCTTGTCGCAAAGCTTCTCGGCAACCTCCAGAACATGAGTTGAGAATAAAACGCAGTTACCTTTGGCGGCATGCTCTCTCATCATTTCCTTAAGTTCAAACGCTGCTGCAGGATCAAGACCTGTCATAGGCTCATCAAGAATCCATGCTGGTGGATTATGTATAAGCGCTGCAATAATCATAAGTTTTTGTCTCATACCATGCGAATATTCACGCATACTTGTATTTAAAGAATCGGATATACCAAAACGCTCTGCAAGTTCATCTATTCTCTGCTTACGTTCTGATTCTGGCACACCATAAATATCTGCAATGAAATTAATATATTCAATACCCTTTAGCTGTAATAACATATCTGGATTATCAGCCACATATGCCAGTGATCTTTTGGCCTCAAGAGGCTGTTTTACTATATCGAAACCATTGACCTCAGCCTTACCCTCTGTAGGCTTAAGAATACCTGTAAGCATCTTAATAGTAGTACTCTTACCAGCTCCATTAGGACCTACGAAGCCAACTATTTCCCCCTTGCCAATATGAAATGAAAGATCATCTACTGAAGTAAATGTTCCTCCATATACCATTTTCAAATGTTCACCTTTAATCATATCTGTCTCCCTCAATTTAGCGCTATAAAACCCATAAAAAACTATTCTAATTATACCACATATATACTTAATATTACCTTAACTAATCGTGCCTAAATTCTGTCAATTATGCAATAAAATACCACATGCGAATGTACAAAACATCTCACATGTGGTACAATAAGTGACAGTAGGAGGCATCTTTCGATGTTTCCGCCTTAGTTTGTTAAGAAGTAGTTATCCTAACTTTGGACGGAGAGGATGACTACTTTCTTTTTTTATCTCTTGTCTCAAGTACCTTGATGACAAAAGAGATGATCGTTATCATGAACGTACCGCCAGCAAAAAGCACTAGCAGCAACGTCAAAACTTCCATGACTGTCATAAGGCTCACTTCCTTTCTGAGCTAATTGCTCGTATTTCAAAGGTTGCTCACCTCCCTCCTATTGTGAAATAGGCGGCCTCATCAAAAGAAAATCCTCTGTCCTACTGACTATTTAATTATAACATATATAAACAAAAATGTAGAACGTTTGTTCTTTTTGGATAGTGATATATTTTTGGCATCACTAGTTATATTACTCCGTTCATTCCCAATTGCATCAGAATATCCTGACCAAAAAAATTATTTATCACTTACTTTTACCTCTCATTTTTATCTTCTCATTAACATATCCAATAATCACTTTTATTATCATCCGCACAAAAGCATACAAGATGAACATAGCCAGAAATCCAACGATTCCAAATGCAATATCAGAAAATTCCATAGCCCCTGTATTGGTCACCCTTTGTCCAATCTCAATTGCAAAAGCTATAACTACGACAAGTGTAACTGCATATATCCACGATATCAGCAATATATACTGCTTTTTAGCTAACCACTTGAAAATAGGATATGTCGCCAGAAGTATCAGCATTCCAAGAATACCTATTACAATAAAATGTAATTCTTTATCAGAAAAATTGTATTCGTAAGCATCGTTAAGACTCAGAATCCAGCCATGTATTCTGGCAATTAAAATAACTATATATAACAGTAAATCTTGTAACATATTAAACCTCTCATAATTTTTATTACTAAAATTATACTACAAATTTACAAGCAAAACTTTTTCACTAATATTAACAGTATAATCCATTTAGTTTTTGTGAAAAAATCCAATCACCAACGCGTTGACGAACAGGTCGCTATATGGTTATAATCAATTCATAAGTAAATATTAGGGATATACAACTGACGGAAATGCATATGCAGGTGGAACCAACCACATGAAGTATATCCTGGTATCCGACCGTCTGGGAAATATTAGTATTTATTTCTCTGCGGTTTTTTTATTGCCGTAGAACTTTATTAACCAACATAAATACATATTAAGGAGGATTCAAAATGGAGAAACTTAACATCGCCAAAGAACTTTCGAGCAATGCATACCCAGGTAGAGGTATTATCATTGGTAAGTCTCTTGATGGCAAGAATGCAGTAACTGCTTATTTCATTATGGGAAGAAGCGCTAGTAGCCGTAACAGAATCTTTGCTGTTGAAGGTGAAGGTATCAGAACAGAGGCATTTGATCCTAGCACACTTTTAGTTGCTCCTGAACTTATTATTTATAAGCCAGTTAGAGTTCTTGGTAATAATACTATCGTAACTAACGGTGACCAGACAGATACAGTATATGACGGAATGAGCGCTGGTAAGACATTCGAGGAATCTCTTAGAGAACGTAAGTATGAGCATGATGCTCCTAACTACACACCTAGAATTTCAGGTCTTATGCACATTGAAAATGGCGAGTTTGATTACTCTATGTCAATTCTTAAGAGCCACTACGGCAATCCTGATATCTGTGATAGACATACATATACATTTGACGGAGCTGTTGCAGGTGAAGGTCATTTCATCCATACATACATGGGTGATGGTAATCCACTTCCTTCATTCGAGGGTGAGCCAAAGCTCGTAGAGATATCAGGTAATATCGATGAGTTCACTGAGATGGTATGGAACAATCTTAATGAAGACAACAAGGTATCACTTTTTGTAAGATTCATTGATATTGCAACAGGCGAAGCTACAACAAAGATTATTAACAAGAACAACTAGAAATAAGAATCATAAAAAACTTTGTCAAAGATAAAAATCTTGACAGAAAACAGTTTATAACAATTAAAACAAATTAATAAGGAGTAAATCATGAACGAATTAGAATTAAAGTATGGTTGCAACCCTAATCAGAAGCCTTCAAGAATCTTCATGGAGAATGGCGCTGATCTTCCAATAACAGTATTAAATGGTAAGCCAGGATACATCAACTTCCTTGATGCATTCAATGGCTGGCAGCTTGTAAAGGAGCTTAAGGAGGCTACAGGTCTTCCAGCTGCTACTTCATTCAAGCACGTATCACCTGCAGGTGCTGCTGTAGGTCTTCCACTTTCAGATGTACTTAAGAAGATTTACTGGGTTGATGATCTTGGTGATCTCTCTCCACTTGCAAGCGCATATGCTAGAGCTAGAGGCGCTGATAGAATGTCTTCATTTGGTGATTTCATCGCTCTCTCTGATGTATGTGATGTTGATACAGCTAAACTTATCAAGAGAGAAGTATCTGATGGTGTTGTTGCTCCAGGCTACGAGCCAGAAGCTCTTGAGATTTTAAAGGCTAAGAAGAAGGGTGGATACAATGTAATCCAGATCGATCCAAACTATGTACCTGAACCAATCGAGCGTAAGCAGGTATACGGAATCACATTTGAGCAGGGAAGAAACGAGCTCCCAATCAACAATGATTTACTTGCAAATATCGTAACAAAGAATAAGGAACTTCCAGAGCAGGCTAAGATTGATCTTATCATCTCTCTTATCACTCTTAAGTATACACAGTCTAACTCAGTATGCTACGTAAAGGATGGTCAGGCAATCGGTATCGGTGCTGGTCAGCAGTCACGTGTACACTGTACAAGACTTGCTGGTAGCAAGGCTGATAACTGGCTCCTTCGTCAGTGTCCAAAGGTACTCGAGCTTCAGTTCGCTGATGGCATCGGTAGAGCAGACAGAGATAACGCAATTGATAACTATATCACAGAGAACTATATGGATGTACTCCGTGAAGGTGAGTGGCAGAAATTCTTCAAGGTTAAGCCTGAAGTCTTCACAGATGCAGAGAAGCGTGCATGGCTTGATCAGCAGACAGGTGTAGCTCTTGGATCAGATGCATTCTTCCCATTCTTCGATAACATCGATCGAGCTAAGAGAAGTGGTGTATCTTATATCGCTGAGCCAGGCGGATCTATCAGAGATGACGCTGTTATTAACCGCTGTGATGAGTATGGAATGGTTATGGCATTTACAGGAATCAGATTATTCCATCACTAATTAATAGCATTAAATAAATGTAATATAAACTCAACAAAAACGGTTTTGCAAAGTGCTTATCACACCGGCAAAACCGTTTTTTTATCGTTATTTTATTACTCTCTCAAAAATATATCGTTCGGTGAACATTATTTTTATCAGCCTCACCGAAAAATATAAACCGTCGCATCATAAAAAAAAATCAATTGATTGAATTGCAAGCGCTTATAAATAAGACCAAAGTACACATCC
>JAZRXF010000007.1:0-9654 GCA_045600085.1 Lachnospiraceae bacterium | reverse complement strand
TTAGCAAAAATGAAACATAGAAATGGCCTCCTAGGACCACGCTTTAAAGACTTGATACGAAATATTTATGAATTATTCATTATGAAAAGAAAAATCGGTTGGTGCGTCTAGCACCAACCGTCTTTGTCTTCACTCTGAAAGAACCGTGAAATCACGGTTCTTTTTCTTTTTCTAATTCAAGTATAACGTCAGCGTTTTTTACCACATTACATCTGGCACAGCTTTAGCACTTCGTCAAACGCCAGCTTACCTCCAAATAAATCGAGAGCACTTCCTACTGTCACATTGACCTGACCATGAGTAATCTCCTTAATCAGCTGAATATCATCATAACTGTGAACGCCACCTGCATATGTAATTGCCCTGCCAGGTAAATAGTCCGCAAAAATCTGAAGAAGCTTCTGGTCAACACCGCTCTGCTTTCCCTCTACATCCACGGCATGAATAAGATACTCGTCGCAGTACTTCTCATATTTTCTAAGAGTATCCGCTGTCACCTCTTCATCTGTAAACTTTTGCCACCTGTCTGTAACTATATAATACTTGCCATCCCTCTTTCGACAGCTAAGATCCAGAACAAGATGTTCTTTTCCAACCGAAGCGACCATCTTTTCCAGTCTATCATAATCAACAACGCCATCTCTAAATACATAAGATGTTACTATAACATGACTAGCACCAGCTTCTATAAACTCTGCTGCGTTATCCGCTGTAATACCCCCGCCAATCTGAAGACCACCTGGGTATGTTTTAAGCGCCAGTAGTGCCTGCGCCTTTGTAAGCTCATACTCATCTGTCCCTGACTTATTAAGCAGTATCACATGACCACCCTTTATTCCGCACTCTTTATAAAAGTTTGCGAAAAAACCTGCATCTTGATCTGCCACAAAATTAGTGGCCAGAGTAGCTCCTTTATTATCAGACAGGCTTCCACCTACTATTTGTTTCACCTTGCCATCATGTATATCTATACATGGTCGAAATCCCATTAGTTATTACCTCGTTAGCTTAGTTAACTCCTTTATCTGAAATAATACCTTTTCTAAATGCATCAAGTAATAATTCCAAATAATAAATGCTTTCTTTTATCTCTTTACCTATGTCAGTATCAGAAACATGTCTTCTATCCGGATATGTTTCTACAAGAATAGAGTCTGATACAATGTCTGTCTCGTTAGCAACTGCTTCTTCCTTTGATGTAAAAGGCTCATGAGCAACAATCCACATGCCATGAGAATTGTCAACAAGTGTATAACCTGCAATTCCTGTCTTATCCTGGTACGCTCTTGCAAAACCGCCATCAATAACAAGAAGTTTACCACCACACTTTATTGGTGAATCACCATTTTTTGCTTCAACTGGTACATGACCATTTACAATGTGAGAACGCTGTATATCAAGCCCGAATTCCTGAAGTATTTTATTAACTGTAGCTTCCTCATTGTAGTGGCGGTAATAAGCATTTTTTACTTCCTTCTTCAGTTCCTTTTCTGCAAGGAAATAGCCTTCAAAGGTTGCCATCTTACTCTTACCAAATACTGGTGAATATGGTCCACACCATATATACCACATTATATCCTGGCCCTTTTTCTTCTCATCCTTATCATTGTCGGAATAATAAGCCTTTCTGGCATACTTCTCAAGTTCCTCGTAAAGCTCTCGACCTTTACAGTGCTTTCCATAAAGATTAAGCTCGCAAAATTCACCATTCTCATCCATCGGTACGCATCCATGATATAGGAGATTTGAATTATGTATCTTAAATAGCCCACCCTTGGCATACAAAAATCTAACATGCTTTTGAAGTTTCTCACAATGCTCAAAAGCATGAACGAGACGCTCAATCACATCGGTTTCCTCTGGAGTTAGCTCATAAGGATTCTCCGGATCAACTGTTGGAAAATCAGTATCAAGCATATCGTAGATATGACCCTCAATACTAACTGTCTTGTTGTCAAAATCAATATTATCAAGGAGTAGTCTGTCATCCATACCAAATTCAGGTCGACGCATTATGAGCTGTCCCTCTAGCTTCAGCAATATTATGGTAATCGCTTTGTGCATCTTCATATCAAGGTCGAGATCCTTGGTATTGTAGCCATTGTTATAATTAATCGTAAATCTACTGCAGTCTGTATTCTTGTATGTTTCCATGGCAAAAGTTGCTAGTGGAACCAGGTTTATACCATACCCCTCTTCAAGCGTGCTAATATTGCCGTATTTAACAGCAAATCTAATAACACTACATATGCATACTTCTGATCCACATGCAGCTCCCATCCAGCTGATATCATGATTTCCCCACTGGATATCAACAGAATGATGACTCATGAGTTTATCCATAATAATATGTGGTCCTGGGCCCCTATCAAAGATATCGCCTACAACATGTAAATGATCAACAACCAATCGCTGAATCAAGTTGCAAAGGGCTATAATAAATACCCTCGCTCTTCCTATACGAATGATAGTATGAATAATCTCATTATAATAGGCTTCTTTATTTTGAACTTCTGCCTTTTCAGTAATAAGTTCCTCTATTACATAAGCAAAATCCTTCGGAAGCGCCTTTCGAACCTTAGATCTTGTATACTTAGAAGCAACACGCTTTGTTATCTGAACCAGTCTATGAAGAGTTATTTTATACCAATCATCAAGATTCTCCTCTTCCTTTGTAACTAAAGCAAGTTTTTCTTCTGGATAGTAAATAAGAGTAGCTAAAGACTTCTTTTCCTTTTCTCTAAGAGTATTACCAAACTCCTCGTCAATTTTACGTCTAATAGAGCCCGAGCCATTCTTAATGATGTGATTGAACTGCTCATACTCTCCATGAATATCTGTAAGAAAATGCTCCGTACCCTTTGGTAGGTTCATAATAGACTGAAGATTAATAATCTCTGTTGCTGCTTCTGCTATCGTAGGATATTGCTTAGCCAGCTGCTTTATAACCAATAATTCGTTGTCATTTAATGTGCCGTTCAACATATTCACCCCATATATTTAATCTAAAAAAAGGAATCTCAATAACATGAAATTCCTTTTTATTATATTACATTTTCTTTTGTTTATCTAGCCGATAACCTCTTTCATAGAGTACATACCTGCTTCTTTTCCATCTAAAAACTTAGCTGCTGATACAGCACCCTTTGCAAAAAGAGACTTTGAATATGCTGTGTGCGAGAAAGTAATCACTTCATCTACACCTGCAAATATTACATCATGCTCTCCTACTATAGATCCACCACGAACTGCCGAGATACCAAGTTCCTTCTTGTCTCTCTTTTCTCTTCTCTGGCTTCTGTCAAATATATATTCGTATGAATTATCGAACTCTTCATTGATACTATCTGCTAGTGCAATAGCTGTACCTGAAGGTGCATCAAGCTTAAGATTATGATGTTTCTCTACTATCTCTATATCAAAACCTGCATCAGCAAGTACCTTTGATGCCTCCTTTAGAAGCTTCATAAGTAAGTTGATACCCAGCGACATATTGGCCGATCTAAGTATAGCAACCTTTTTAGAGCATTCATCAACCTTTGCAAGTTGCTCCTCTGATAAACCTGTAGTACAAAGTACAACAGGAGTATTAGTATCTACGCAGTAGTCAAGAAGTGCATCAACACACTTAGCATTCGAAAAATCAATTATTACATCTGCTTTTACTGTACACTCAGATAATGACGAGAACACTGGATAATCATTCTTAATTCCATCATATACATCAATACCTGCTACAATAGTCGCATTTTCATCTTCCTTAACAATACCTGTAATAACCTGGCCCATCTTTCCATTGCAGCCATTCATAATTATATTAACCATTATTATATACCTCCATAATAAAAGCCAGTGCTTTAATCACTGGCCTAAAATAATCTCTTATAAAACGCCAAACTCTTTCATAGCCTTGGCAAGTCTATCAGCATTAGGCGCTTCCATCTCTGTAAGTGGCATTCTAAGCACTCCTGTATCTCTGCCCTGAAGCTCTATAGCCTTCTTAACTGGAATAGGGTTCACTTCACAGAAAAGTGAAGATATAAGCTCTATGGCATCAAGCTGTATCTTTCTAGCTCCTTCTACGTCTCCGTCAAAGAACTTCTGGCACATATCATGTGTTTTGCGAGGAGCAACATTAGATAATACTGAAATAACGCCCTTTGCACCAAGTGAAAGAAGTGGTAATACCTGGTCATCATTACCAGAATATACATCAAGCTCAACTTCTCCCATAGCTTTAGATATCATAATAGCTGCCTGAGAAAGATTACCTGTTGCATCCTTTACACCCACGATATTCTTATTCTCTTTTACGATAGAAATAAGTGTATCTGGCTGAATATTAACACCACCTGTTCTACCAGGAATATTGTAAAGAATGATTGGAATATTAACTGCCGCAGCAATCATGCCAAAATGCTTCTTAAGTCCATTTTGAGTAGCCTTATTGTAATATGGTGTAACGATAAGAAGGCCATCAACTCCGCGCTTCTCAGCTTCTTTCGAAAGATATATCGCTGTCTCTGTACAGTTAGAACCTGTACCAGCGATAACTGGTATTCTCTTGTTAACAGTCTTCACACAATACTCAATAACATCAAGATGCTCCTCATGACTAAGTGTTGAAGCCTCACCTGTTGTACCACATACGATAATAGCATCTGTGCCATTAGCAATCTGATACTCAATCTGCTCTGCAAATCTTTCGTAATTAACAGAACCGTCCGCATTAAATGGTGTTGTAATTGCAACACCTGCACCTGTAAAAATAGCCATTTTATTTTCCTCCTTTTGGCTAGGGGCATAAAAAAACGCCGCTGTATGCGGCGTTAAAATTTTCTTGTAGATATTTTCTGCAAAAAATGATAGCGCCCCATCTTAATAAAAAGATGACAGTTATGCAGATATTCTCTGCATCCCCAAGGCCAGAACTGCAAGTGTTCTACCTTTCGGCGATAGTTCCTTTCTCTTATCCTCCTCTGAATCTTGCTTCATCTGATAAGATACTAATAAATATCGCAACCTCTACCTATATTGTTACTAGCAAATCCTAGTGAATATGATGTTAACACTGATTTGTATTCGTGTCAACAAAATTACAAATGTCAACGAAAAAGGACGACCTATACAGTCGTCCTTATAATACACTATCAACTAATTAGATCTCAACAACCCAACCAAACTTGTCTTCGATCTTACCCTGCTGGATACCTGTAGGAGTCTCATAAAGTTTCTTAGTAGTAGGTCCCATCTCTGCCATACCGCTTGGGAAGCAGATTTCTTCGCCATGGTTAACAATCTTACCAACTGGAGAGATAACTGCAGCTGTACCACAAAGACCACACTCAGCAAAATCTTTAACTTCATCGAAGTAAACTTCTCTCTCTTCAACCTCAAGACCAAGGTACTCCTTAGCTACAATCATAAGTGAACGACGTGTGATTGATGGAAGAATAGAGTTTGACTTAGGTGTTACAACCTTGCCATCCTTTGTTACGAAAAGGAAGTTAGCGCCACCTGTCTCCTCAACCTTTGTTCTAGTACCAGCATCAAGATACATATTCTCATCAAATCCAGCCTTATGAGCCTCTACAATTGGATGTAAGCTCATTGCATAGTTAAGACCAGCCTTGATATGACCTGTACCATTAGGAGCTGCTCTATCAAAATCACTTACACAAAGTGTAAGTGGCTTAGCACCACCCTTGAAGTATGGTCCAACTGGAGTAGCAAAGATTCTGAACTGATACTCTGTGGCTGGCTTAACACCAATAACGGGGTTTGAACCAAACATATATGGACGAAGGTAAAGTGATGCACCTGAACCAAATGGTGGTACATATGCCTCATTAGCCTTTACTACCTTCTTAACTGCATCTATAAATCTATCCTTAGGAAATACTGGCATCTCAAGACGCTTAGCTGTATCAATCATTCTGTCCGCATTGAGGTCAGGTCTAAAACATACTGTCTTGCCAGCTTCTGTAGTATATGCCTTAAGTCCCTCAAAGCATGTCTGAGCATACTGAAGTACACCTGCACACTCATTTAACACGATATTAGCATCTGGTGTAAGGACTCCATCATCCCATGCTCCATCCTTGAAGTTAGACACATAACGCATATCTGTCTCGATATAACCAAATCCAAGGTTTGCCCAATCAATGTTTTTCTTTTCCATTTCATTATCCTCTTTTCACATAGATTTTAATGGCAAGGGCTTACGATGCCACCAGGTGCACATAACACGTACTACCATCTATTAATTTTATTACCACGTATTTTTAATGTCAAATATTTGTTAAGTATTTATACCAATAATATACTCTATTTTTTAGCTGCTGCACTAATTGCTGCACGCTTTCTAAGTGTACTATCAAGAATCTTCTTTCTGATTCGAAGGTTCTTTGGAGTAATCTCAAGGAGTTCATCAGTTCCTATGAATTCAAGACTCTGCTCAAGACTCATAATCTTAGGTGGTACAAGATGAAGAGCATCATCCGAACCTGATGATCTGGTATTTGTAAGATGCTTTGTCTTACATACGTTAAGCTCGATATCCTCCTGCTTTGGATTCTCACCAATAATCATACCAGCATATACCTTCTGACCAGCACCGATAAATAGTGTACCTCTCTCCTGCGCATTAAATAGACCATAAGTAACTGATTCACCTGACTCAAATGCGATAAGAGAACCCTGCTTGCGGTATGAAATCTCTCCCTTAAATGGAGCATAACCATCAAAAATAGTATTCATAATACCATTACCCTTAGTTGCTGTCATAAAGTCGCCTCTATAACCAATAAGTCCTCGAGATGGTATGGAGAACTCAAGTCTTGTATAGCCACCCTGAGCCATACCCATATTAAGAAGTTCTCCCTTTCTCATACTAAGCGTCTCAATGATGGAACCCGAGAATTCTTCTGGTACATCAATATATGCCTTTTCCATAGGCTCAAGCTTCTTGCCATTCTCATCATAGTGATAGAGAACCTCTGCTTTGGATACAGCAAACTCATATCCTTCACGACGCATATTTTCTATTAATACTGAAAGGTGAAGCTCACCACGTCCTGATACCTTGAAGCTTTCTGTATTCTCTGTCTCTTCTACTCTAAGCGATACATCTGTATTGAGCTCACGGAATAATCTCTCACGAAGATGTCTACTTGTTACAAACTTACCTTCTGTACCTGCAAAAGGAGAATCATTTACTATAAAGTTCATGGCGATGGTAGGCTCTGAAATCTTCTGGAATGGAATAGGCGCTATATTCTCTGGTGAACACAAAGTATCTCCTATATGAATATCTGATATACCTGATATAGCTACAATAGAACCTATACCAGCGCTCTGAACCTCTATCTTATTAAGTCCATCATATTCGTATAGACGACTTACCTTTACCTTCTTGGTCTTCTCTGGTTCGTGAGCATTAACTATTACAACTTCCTGGTTAACCTTAATCTGACCATTATCAACTTTACCACAACCAATACGACCTACGTACTCGTTGTAATCAATGGTACTGATAAGCACCTGTGTGCCCGCCTCTGGATCACCTTCTGGAGCTGGTACATAATCAAGAATTGTCTCAAAAAGTGGAAGCATATTCTCGCCCTGCTCATCAAGACTAAGTGATGCATAACCATTCTTTGCTGATGCAAATACAAATGGGCAATCAAGCTGTTCATCATCAGCATCAAGATCCATAAATAACTCTAATACTTCATCTATAACCTCTGCAGCTCTAGCTTCTGGTCTATCGATTTTATTAATACATACGATAACCTTTAATCCAAGCTCAAGAGCTTTCTGTGTTACGAAACGTGTCTGTGGCATTGCTCCTTCAAATGCATCAACCACGAGAATAACACCATCAACCATCTTGAGTACACGCTCAACCTCACCACCAAAGTCAGCATGTCCAGGTGTATCGATAATATTTATCTTTGTATCTTTATAAAAAACAGCTGTATTCTTGGCAAGAATTGTGATACCACGCTCTCGCTCAATATCATTGCTATCCATGACTCTTTCAGCCACTTCCTGATTCTCTCTAAATACACCGCTCTGTTTAAGTAATTCATCTACAAGTGTTGTTTTACCATGGTCTACGTGAGCGATAATTGCTATGTTACGTACATCTTCTCTTTTTTGCTTCATAATTGCCTCATTTCGCTTAGCTACTTGTGATTCACTAATATTTCATTATTAATATATGCATTTTACCAAAGACATAGTATAGCACCCCTTTAGTCAATGTGCAAGAAATCACTGTTGCTATTTTATGCACTTTTGCGAATGTTTTTTATTTGAGGTATACGTATTAAGGATGATATAATATCCCTTAGTAAATTGGGTTTATTTAGGAAATTACAATGAAACAGCTTTTACAAAACGCTATGAATTTCCTACTAATGGATGTTCAGTCGAAGACTGAAACGAAGGATTTAGCAGTTCTTATCCGTATTACTTGTATCCTTCTATCCGTTTATTATTTAATAGTAGGAATTGCCATAGCTTTTTTCCAAAAATATATAATGGGTATACTGCTCATAGCAGCTATCGGTATGCTTATAGCCGCATTTATATGCACCTATGAAAACCGGACGTTCATTGGACTTATTATACTTAATGCTGTAATACTCATATTCTCATCAGCATTGTCGTTCAATGTTGGATACTCACTAGACTTTCATGTATTAACTTTCCTTAATATATTGTTTGTCTACTTCAACAAAACTGAGAACATGATGTTAAAACGTTTCTACGCAACGGCTATATGTATTTACAATATGTTCTTCTCTCAGATATGCGACGCTCTCGGAGCTCCTGGTTTATCCGATGGTCTTCCGACTGTTTTAGTTAGAGACATGAATATTATCATACTAACTGGATTAATCGGAACCGTTGCATACAGTTTTTGTACCAAGTTCAATCAGGCTGAGGATAAACTCCGTAAAATCAATGATAACCTGGAGCGTATGGCCAATGTCGATACTCTAACCGGTTTATCCAATCGTAGGCATATGAATGATTACTTATCATCTCTTGTTTATGAGTATAATAAAGATGCAAGAGGAAGGAAGACATTTACTCTTGCTATCGGTGACGTGGATTTCTTTAAAAAAGTTAATGATACATATGGTCACGAAGTTGGTGACTATGTATTATCTACTCTTGCCAAGATGTTCGAAGAGCACATGAAAGGTAAAGGCCATGTTGCAAGATGGGGTGGTGAGGAATTCCTCTTCTGCTTCGAAAATATGGATCTTAATGCAGCTTACCTTCATCTAGATGCACTTAGACATAGAATTGAAATAACACCATTCCAGTTCCGTGATAATATATTCAATCTATCAATGTCATACGGGCTCGAAGAATTCAATAGCAGGCTTGGTGTTGAAGCAACAATTAACAGAGCTGATGAAAAACTCTATAAAGCGAAAACAAGCGGTCGTAACCGAGTTGTTATTCAATAAAAAAACTGGCAATTTCAAATGCCAGTCAGAGTGAAGACAAAGACGGTTGGTGCTAGACGCACCAACCGATTTTTCTTTTCATAATGAATAATTCATAAATATTTCGTATCAAGTCTTTAAAGCGTGGTCCTAGGAGGCCATTTCTATGTTTCATTTTTGCTAATTT
>JAZRXF010000006.1:0-35764 GCA_045600085.1 Lachnospiraceae bacterium | reverse complement strand
AGGACTTGAACCTGCACGTCGGGGACACCAGAACCTAAATCTGGCGCGTCTGCCAATTCCGCCACACCCGCGGCTCACAAGTAGATATATTAGCAAATGTAGTATTAAATGTCAAACCAAATCACTTAACAACATCAACTTTTGTTATACCATAAGCCTTAAACATTTCTATGTCATATGCTTCTATTCTCTCTCCCGATATAACTATCGGTATCGCTGGTGGGCATGATACAACTGGCGTTGCACATATACGTCCTTTTGCTTCCACCACATCTATAATCTCATGGCTAGAAAATACAGCATCTCTTATTGACATAGCTCTAGTATGATTATCGGAAGTATGAGTCACACTATCTTCCGCAAGGATTGTATTATTACTTATCTGTTCTTTTGCCTTAGCCACAACATCATATACAAGTCCAAACTTACTCATATCACTATCAGGCGTAAACATTAATACCATATAATCTTTATCGGCAAATTCACACTCTCCACCCATATCACGAAGTATTTGAGCCAAGTTTTCTCCTGATATACCAGGAATGTGTATAGTCACTTTTAGTAAATCATCATTCTGAATTATATAATTCGAAATATCGTTACGTAGCTTATCAAGTGCTTTTATACACTTCTCTAGCATGGCTTCATAGCCATTAGCAAGGTATTTATTACACATATCTAATGACTGCAGTATTAGGTATGATGGACTTGTTGATCCATATATAGCCATAGCATTTTTTACATTATCCACTAAGTAATCTTTATTAATTGCATTATTGGATATATGTAAATAAGCTCCTCCTGTAAGAACTGGTAGCGTCTTATGAGCTGAATCACAACACATATCAGCGCCAAGATCTATTGGGTGGCATCCGTTGCCCACAAAGTGTAGGTATGCACCGTGCGCATTATCTACAATAAGTAGTACCCCATAGCTATGACACACATCTGCCAAAGCACGCATATCCTGAACATTGCCAAGATAATCAGGACTTGTAATATATAATGCCACTGGAAGTCTATCCTCCTGCTTCATAGCTTGAAGCTTGGCCTCAAGCATATCAGCAGATATCTTACACTCACATATGCTTTTGCTATTTATTCCATACATCCACTCAACATCACAATCGGCTAAAGCCGCTCCATATATAAACGCTTTATGCACATTTCGAGCAGCAAGTATGGTGGCCCTGCCCGTCTTTAATCCCGCCATCAGATGTATCATAGCCTTTACACACTGACTCGACCCCTCTGTGCTATACACTGTTTTAGCCGTACCAAAAATACGACTGGCGTTCTCCTCACTCTCGGCAATTATCCCATCTGCTTCGTATAGTGCATCTGCACCCTTTATTTCTGTGATATCAAGCGATTCCATCCCTAGATGAGACTTTCCTTTATGCCCAGGCATATGAAAACGGACAGTATCAGATTTTTGATACTGTCCTACAAAATCACATATCGGAGTTGTCATGTTTATATTACTCTTTAACATCTTTGATTCCGGTAAATCTTGAATGATTAGTTACATTTTTTCATATTATCTTCAGCTACACGCATCATAATTGCGCACTCTATACGCTTTTTGAAAAGCTCACATCCTGGCTCATATACTCCACGAATTGTTCCTGATGCGTGGAATGCATTGGCTGCACATCCACCAGAACAATAAAGCTTTGCCCAGCAATCCTTACAGTCTTCTCTTGCGTATGCATTACAACTACGGAATTCTTCTCTAAGCGCTTTGTTCTGTACACCATCCCATACATTTCCAAGCTTGTAGTCATCCTCACCCACAAACTGATGGCATGGATATAAGTCTCCCCAAGGAGTTACAGCCATATATTCTGTTCCTGACCCACAACCTGATATACGTTTGTAGATACATGGGCCACTTGTAAGATCTAACATGTAGTGATAGAAGGTAATAGGCTTTCCTTCCTGCTCACGTCTAAGCATATCCTTGGCAAGGATCTCGTACTGCTCCTTCACTATCTCTATATCTTCTGGAGTAAGAGAAGATGGATCCTCAGGCTTACCAACTACTGGCTCCATACTAAGCTCTGTAAAGCCAAGGTCTGCCATATGGAATACATCCTTCGTAAAATCAGGATTGGCATGAGTAAATGTTCCACGCATATAATATCCCTTATCGCCTCTTGCTTTTACAAACTTCTGGAACTTAGGCACGATAGTATCGTAACTACCCTCGCCTTTATAATCAACACGAAGTCTATCGTGTATCTCTTTTCTACCATCAAGAGAAAGTACTACATTGCTGATTTCTTTATTACAAAAATCTATCACATCATCATCGATAAGAACGCCATTGGTAGTAACAGTAAATCTGAAATTCTTATGCTTTTCTTTTTCGATGCTTCTTCCATATTCAACTAACTGCTTTACAACATCCCAGTTCATGAGTGGCTCACCACCAAAGAAATCCACCTCAAGATTAGTTCTAGTACCAGAATTAGCCACAAGAAAATCAAGAGCCTGCTTACCCACTTCAAAGCTCATGAGAGCTCTATCTCCATGATATTTACCCTGGCTTGCAAAACAATAAGAACAGTTAAGATTACATGTATGTGCCACATGAAGACATAATGCCTTAACAACGTCTCCACTTCTTTCCTTGAATGTTCCTGCCATATCACCATAATTATCCGGTGTATAAAGCTTTCCCATTTTCTTTAGAGTCTCTACATCTTCGATACAGGCTTCTATTTCCTGCTCATTAACATCATCTCTATCACCATACTTATCCATCATTGCTTTCACAATTTCATCCTTAGTATGATCCTGATACATACCTATGATATCATAAGCAACTTCATCCACAGAGTGGACAGCCCCTGAGCATGTGTCCAGTACAATATTAAAACCATTGAGCTTATATTCATGTAACATAACTAAAAATATTTCCTTACTTCATAAATAACGGAGATTAGCAGGCCTTACCTACTAATCTCCGTCCTTAATAATACACTTTACTAATTCTAATTAGTTAGCCTTGTTCTCGCACTGCTGATTAGCAACACCACAGCTTGTCTTACAAGCTGACTGGCATGATGTCTGGCACTCACCACATCCACCATTCTTAGCGCTTTCGCAAAGATCACGTGTCTCAAGAGTCTTAATTCTTTCCATTTTTATATCTCCTATTTAATAAATATATTAGTCAATAAAACTACAATGATTTAACCATATTAATACGTGTATGTCAAGAACTACCCCATTCAGCCCAAATTACATTATGAGTATTTTGCCTGATCCAATTGCTATTATTACTAATATAAAATGGATTACCATAATTGCTGGAAAACCATATCTGAAATACCAGTGCTTAGTCTTATGTCTGAAAGAAAACATTCCTAGTGTTGATCCAATACTTCCTCCAAATATACAAACAGCAAAAAGTGTTGCCTCCGGAATTCTCCATGCGCGTCTTTTGGCTCTCCACTTATCCATACCCATAATGACAAATCCTATTACGTTTATTATTATAAAATATCCTAGAATAATAAGTATCACCTGCATAATGCAATCTCTCCTTTCACACATTATCATATCATATTTTATTTTAAATATAGAAGGTATACCTGAACATTTAAATGTTTTTGTAAAATTTTTAACGTAAAACATTAAAAACTTGTTGACACCCATAAAAATGTGTTGTATTATCCAATTATCGACAAACGTTAATTATTTAACGAAACGCTTCGATCATCGTCTTGAGGCCTCACTACAATGATCACTAGCCAAATAGAAATTATTAAAGATATGGAGAAAAAAGATATGAACAAAGAAAACGCTATTAAAAGAATTAACAAGTATGGTAAAATAGGAAAAATTCTAACACGAATCGCATTAGTGCTGCTCGCAATATTAGCAATAGGTACATTGATTGCCGGATTTGCTTTAAGATCTCTTCCTGATGGTTTTATTGATTTCAAGCTTAATAACGTGGCTGAGGTCACAATCGATCCTACAAAGATAGAAGCTGCACCTCCATCAGAAGCTGATTACAATACAATTTTAGAGGTAGTCAACAATCCTTCTTTTAGCTCTGGTCTTAACCTTGGAGCTATACATTTCAATTTAGACCATGCAGAAATTGTAGACGGAAAAATTATTGCTACTTCTAATGGTAACCTTGATTCGGTGTCATTCGTTGGATTATCCAATGCTCTCTTCATTGTTGTTGTAGCCATTGTTTTAACATTTATCTCTTTATTCTTTGGAAGCAAAATTTGTGCCGCTTTTGAGAAATGCGATAGTCCTTTTGACGAAAATGTAATTAAGAATATGAAACGTTTTGCAATATCATTAATCCCATGGGCACTCTTTTCATCAGTTCCTGAAAATTTTTTGAATAATACTCTTAGCAATAGCTTACAGTTAAATATGGGATTAGATCTCAATGTTATATTTGCTGTTCTTGTAATATTAGCATTAACAGTTGTATTTAAATACGGTGCAATATTACAGCAGGAATCAGATGAAACATTATAAGGAGGTTTTTATGGGAAAGATTATACTTCGACTTGACAGAGTTATGGCAGATAGAAAAATTTCATTGAACGAATTGTCTGAAAAGGTTGGTGTCTCTAATGTTAACCTTTCTAAAATGAAAACTGGTAAGATAAGCGCAATTAGATTTTCAACTCTTGAAGCTATATGTGATGTTCTTAATTGTCAGCCTGGTGATATTTTGGAATATGATCCTACTGCAGTGGATGACGACGATAAATAATGCCATTTACAACTTAATATAATCATTAAGAGACTACATTGGATTGAAATCAAAGTAGTCTCTTTTTTCATTTATAGCTCACTTTGTTTCTGTGCTTCGATATCTATTTTTTGTTTTCCGGCATTCTTTTATCGAATTTCGATATATTTTTGTTGACTTTCACTTTTTGTAATGTTATAGTGTGACCATAAAGAGAAAACTAAGAGGATTTATTCATCCACAAATAAGAATTCTGAAATGGGAGTGAGTTAATAATGAAAGACAAATTTTTCTTAGTAACTAAATGTTTACTTAATGTCATGTTTTTCTGTGGCATACCTACTACAATAACTGTCCCACTAACACTCAAGTGGTATTCCAAAATAAACAGTTATTATGATGTGTACTACTGGTTTATGGTTCCATTTTTTATTATATCTGGAATATTTGCCTGTCTTATAATCTACGAGCTTAGGAAAATGATTAAGTCTGTAGAACAGGAAAATTGTTTCATTCATGAAAATGTAATCAGTTTGAAGCGTATGGGAAATTACAGCTTTATTATAGCTGTTGTATCATTCGGCCGACTCTTCCTATACTCTACACCAGGTGTACTCGTAGTTATCCTTGTATTTGTTATTGCTGGTCTTTTCTCCAAAGTATTATCCAATGTATTTGAAACAGCAATTCAGTACAAAGAAGACAACGATCTTACAATATAGGAGGTAGCTATGGCTATAATAATTAATCTAGACGTAATGATGGCCAAGCGTAAAATTGGCCTCACAGAATTGTCCAAAGAAGTTGATATCACGATGGCTAATCTTTCAATACTAAAAAATAATAAGGCTAAAGCCATTCGCCTATCGACTTTGGATGCAATATGCAAAACGCTTAACTGTCAACCAGGAGATATACTCGAATATACCGAAGGCCCTGGTACTGAAATAATTGATGACTAATTTGCATTAATTGATTATGAAACAAAAAGTATAATTAGGAGGGGAATGAAATGATTGAAAATAATACTAATATTAATAATTCCGCTATCACTGTCACATCTATTAACGATGTGACAAATAACAATATAACAAACAACAATATTCCTAGTAACAATACAAACAGCAGCAATTCATACAATGATAGTATGGATAATCCATTTGCGACATTAAGACCTATTGAGAGTCCTAAGCCTCATAAGTTCATGGAAACATTCACTGATAATTTTCCATTTTTCGTGAAAGCAATCATAATATATGCTCTTGCATATGCTATTTGCCGATATAAAAACAAGAACGGCTTTACAACTCCTATCATTGCCATTGGATCACTATTTTTCTTTAAGATAATGCTTCAGAAAATTGGTATTGAGATAAAAAAAGTGACTTATCTCTATCTTGTTGCCGCTATCGCTCTTGGCTTTAACTGCTTTGTATCCGACGATCCATTCATAATACATACCAATTTCTGGATTGCATTACTATTATTTACTGCATTTTTACTTCACAATGCTTACGATTGTTCAAAATGGGGAGTTGGCGCACACATATCAGCCTTTTTAGAATCAACATTTGGTCTGCTTGGACATATGTTTATGCAGCTTAATGACAGAGCCACTTATAAACTTAAGCACAATGTTGAAAAAAAAGACAACAAAAATTCCGGTTTAAAAACCAATATAGTACTTGGTATAGCATTATCTATTGGTTTACTTATGATAATTCTCCCACTACTTACATCTGCCGATCATTTTTTTGCTGAAGCTGTTGGCAATTTCGTTGACGCATTATTTGATGAATTATCTGCCATATTTAACATCTTTGATTCAGAGTCAAACCATACTGTAATTAAGTTCACTTTCTATACTATTATGCTATTCCTTGTAGTATACGGAATGATACGTAAGCTTTGCTACCATAATATCCAGGTAAACACTAAGGAAAACCCAAAATACTCTGCTGCCACTGCCTTAACAATTAATGCTGTACTTGGCTTCGTATATGTTATATTCTCAGGCTTCCAGATATTTTACCTTTTCCTCGGAAATATGACTCTCCCTGAGCATGCAACATATTCAGAATATGCTCACGAAGGCTTTTTCCAGCTAGTTATAGTATGTCTCATCAATATGCTGATGGTACTTGCAATCTTGCATATTTTTGAAAATACCATAGCACTTAAAGTATCACTAACTGTCATCTCTGCTTGCACATATGTCATGATGGCTTCAAGTGTTCTTCGAATGACAATGTATGTAGATGCTTACGACTTATCATATCTTAGATATTTTGTATTTTGGTCAATCCTTGTAATATTCCTGGTTATGACAGGTATAGTTATATACACTTTCAAGCAGGACTTCCCAATGTTTAAATATGGTATTGCAGTTCTTACTCTGGTTTATATGTGCTTTGCATATTCTAACCCAACATATGTTATTACAAAGTACAACCTTGATAAATCATATATTTTAAACGCTGATGGTACATATAGCTCAGATGCGGATACGCGCTATCTAAGGTATGACATCTATAATGCCGGATCTGCAAAGGCCGTATGTGATACAGCACTCAAATATAATGATGTTGAACTATTTGAATTGTTTTACAATCACTATGACTCTTCCAGGGTTGATTACATGACAGACTTTAGGAAATTCAACCTTAATAAGTTCCAGGAAGCATCAGCTGTAAATAAATGTGCAAAAGAACTTTATGGTTTTTAACTCTCTACCCATAAATGAAAAAAACGCTCTGCCAAATACTTGGCAGAGCGTTTTTATTGAAACATTATACAAATATATTTATTAACCAAGATAAGCTATTACTTCTACTTCACAAAGAACATTCTTTGGAAGAGTCTTAACTGCAACACAGCTTCTTGCAGGCTTCTCTGTAAAATACTTCTCATATACAGCATTAAATGCTGCAAAATCATTCATATCAGCAAGAAAGCATGTTGTTTTAACAACTGCATCATATGATACGCCTGCTGCCTTAAGAATCTCACCTGCATTCTTAATGGCCTGCTCAGCCTGAGCCTCAATACCCTCTGCTTCAATGGCACCTGTTGCTGGATTGATTGGAATCTGACCTGAAGCATATAATGTATCACCTGCAATTATTCCCTGTGAATATGGTCCAATAGCAGCTGGAGCCTTATCTGTACTAATCTTCTTTAACATATTTATATCCTCCTTATGGCCCCTCGGCCTTTATTACTCTTTAACTATAATACACTTAATCCTCATTAAATGCTACTGTAACGTAAAACCCTCTTGGCGTTTCCTTGATATCAACCACTGTACCTTCTGTTGTTTTTAGTCTGTCTCCAAACTTAACATTGCCTGACATTGCAAGAGATGGGTCTATCGTGTAGTAATAGCTTTGCGGAAGAGCACCTTCTGTAACTGTAACCGCCTGTCCTACTTCCAAAACATTTTGACGTTCCATTTTAAATTCCATTTCCTTCATAGCAGGTCACTCCCTTTTCTTTACTGGGCTCACTCATAAAATATAGCCAGAGATACCTCTGGCCATTTAATCTTATAAATTGCTAATAATATTATATCCTACAACCTCTATTGAATCCGGTTCTATATGACATTCAAGATTAAGCACCTTAACACCATTTACTATGGAAGCTCGCATAGCATCAGCAAAATCTGGATCCACTGGTCTGTTCGGTCTTACATGAGTAATACCATTAATCTGAATGACAAATACGAGGTAACACTCATAACCTTCCTTAGTAGCTTCTATAAGCTCCCAAAGATGCTTGGTTCCTCGCTCAGTTGGCGCATCAGGAAAAGCTCCAAGCCATCCCCACTCAAGTGTACAGCCCTTAGCTTCCATGAATATCCGTCTATCATCCTTCTCAAGATACATATCAAATCTTGACTCACCATACTGACACTCAGGCTTTATGTAATCTGGTCCTGGGAAAAGTGTGTTAGCCTCACTTCCGAGCCATTCCTTTAAGAGCTCATTGGGAGCCAAGCTATCAATATTAACCCATCCATATCTCTCTGAGAATACTGATATCAAATCATATTTAGTTTTACGCTTCGGATTATCCGAAACCTCTAGCATAACCTTGCAACCCGCTTCTAACAGATTCTCACACCTGCCAGTATTCTTAACGTGTACAGTTTCCTCTACGCCATCAACCATGACCTGAGCCACAAATCTATTAGGTCTTGCAAGAAAAGTCGCCTCTTTGACGTCCTTATACTTCATAAAAACCCCGTATATATATATTTCCGTCTAATTATTATACTACAAAAAGACTATTTTATGAACTTCTTAATTATAGGCATCTTCTTAAGTTCCGCCACCGATACTGCCTTAAATATAATTACACCGACGCCATATACCACTACCGCTATCACCATGGCTATGAGCATCCATATCAGCTTATAGATGCGTGCATCAGTACCTACTATGTACATACCACCATAATATACAAGTCCTGCCGCAAGTCCCATAAGACCTGCTGCCAGAAGCGGCTTTACAAGCATGCCTACAAAATCGAATTTATAACCAGCAAGTGTTCTTACACTTCGTATATTAAGTATGCATACTAATAATGGGAAAGTAACATTACCTATTACAAGTGCATACACTCCAAGATCTGTGAAGTACAGCAGACCTCCTACGATTATTCCATGTACAACAAGAGATACTGCTGAGTGAATAACCGGCACCTTCATATGATTGCAGCCTTGAAGAACAGAGGTTGATATGGTCGATAATGTATAAAATACAACTGCTGAAGAGCCTGTCATAAGAAGCATGGTCGCCATACCATGATACTCTTTAAGCCCTGCAAAGAGTACCGCCATAATTGGGTCAGATAGTACCGCAAGTCCTATGCATGAAGGAATAGCTATAAGAAGATTGGTCTTAAACACCATATCTATCTTTTCCTTCACCCCGTCGTAGTCTTTGTTTGTAAATGACATAACAACACTTGGCAATGTTGCACTAGCCATCGCTGTAGCTATCGCAACCGGAAGGTTAATCATCTGATTATACTGTGTATTAAACACACCCTGAGATTCCGTGGCAAATGTTTTGTCCACATTCTTAAGTGCTAAAATATTGCCATATAAGAAGTCATCAAGCGTATAACCAAACTGATATATGGTCTGGCTGATAATAACTGGTATAACTGTTAGAATAATGCATTTAAATATAATAGCATTGTCTTCGGTTACAGTATCTTCACCTGATAACTCGCTCTTTCTTTCACCTCTCCTTGCAATAAAAAGCATAACAAATATAAGAAGTGCTGCTGTCGCGCCGGCTAAAGTACCCATGGTTCCACCCATAGCACCATAAGAGCCTGTAAGAGCTTCATCGCTGCATGATCTTACAAATACACCTGCGGCCACCACGCTGACTATAGCGTTGATTATCTGCTCAATAACCTGACTAATCGCTGTTGGTACCATATTTCTATGTCCCTGGAAATATCCTCTGCAGGTTCCAAGCATTGCTACCACAAATACAGTGGGAGCTAGCACCTTAAGCGGTCTCTCTAGGCCATCTCTCTTATATATACCTGCTATGATACCTGCACCAAAGAATAGAACAAGACAGGCAATAAGACCTGTTGTCATTGCGAAAAGCAGAGCTCTTTTGAAGACCTTGTCGGCATCCTTATAACGCTTGCCTGCAAGTCTTTCACTCATAAGCTTTGACACAGCTATTGGCATACTGTATGAAGACATTGTAAGTGCAATATTATAAATACCAAAAGCCACAGAATACAGACCATTGCCTGTATTACCCATAATATTGGCCATTGGTATTCTATATATAAATCCTATTATTTTGGAAATAATACCAGCCATCGCAAGGATGCTGCCTTGAATGACTATGGATTTCTTAATTTTATCTGACATTCCTTATGCTTATTTTCCTTCCTCTTACTCATAAGAAAGGCCGGCACCTTACGATACCGGCCTAGATTATTATAATATTTTCTGCGCCAAATGACTAGAGCTTTTCATAACGCTCTTTCACATAAGCTTCAATAATATCAGCTGTTTTCTCGTATCCGAGAGGACTACTGCTTATGCACATCTCATAGTTACGTGAATCGCCCCACTTGCCTGCACAGTATCTGTTATGATACTCCTTACGCTTGGCGTTCTTTTTCTTGATGAGTGCTTCGGCTTCTTCCTTGTTCATCTCGAACTTGCCCATAATATGCTGAACCTTGTGTGGCATATCAGCCATAATAAATATGGATACACAACACTTATAGTCCTTAAGTACGTCATCTGAGCAACGTCCAACAACTACAAACGACTGTCCTGAAGCTGCCAGCTTCTTAAGATAATCAAACTGCATTTCTGCGATATTCTGTGCTGGTGAATTAGTATATCCTCGCACAGTTCTAGTGATGAATGGTCGCTTTGGCCTTTCATCAAACTTAGCTATCTCGTGAACTGACATCTCACCTTCTTCTGCAATCTTCGACAGCAAGCTGTTATCAACAAGCTCGATACCAAAACGTTCAGCTAAATCCTGCGCAATAATATGGCCACCACTACCATACTCTCTACTGATTGAAATAATAAGCTGTTTATCCATAGTTCATAACCCCTCTTCTACAAATATAAGCCCCATATATTTTGTTGTTACATACTAATATTATACACCCAAACCACAGTATCTGACATAGATGCAAATCATACAAACTATCATAACAATTATTGTAGCAGGTGCTAAATACTTGCAGTATTTGCCCCAACCAATAGAGTACTTATTCTTCTGAAGTACTGCTATACCTACTACGTTAGCTGATGCACCAATAGGAGTTGCACTACCACCGATATCAGTACCAATAGCAAGTGTCCATGCAAGTGTTGTTAATGGAACACCTGAAATCTCTGTAAGATTCTTAATAACAGGAATCATAGTTGCTGCGAATGGAATATTATCAACGAATGCGCTGGCAATAGCTGATACCCAAAGAACGATTGCAATCATGATATAAATATTACCACCACTAATCTTAGCGATGAAGTCTGCGATGAGTTTTAAGATACCTGTCTGCTCAAGACCACCAACTACTACGAAAAGACCGATAAAGAAAAGAAGTGTCTTATAGTCAACTTTCTTCATAATCTCCTTAAGATCCTTGATAGATGTAATCATAGTTAATATAGCGACAAATGCACCAATTGTAGCAACTGTAAGACCTGTCTGAGCATGTGATACAAGAAGTACTACAGCGATAAGGAAAATAATAGTACTTATAATAAAGCTTCCCTTATTCTGAATGGCCTCTGAAGGATTAGGATAATTCTTAGTAGCACCAGATGCATCCTTATTAACCAACTTATTTCTAAATACAAGATAAAAATATGCAAGAATAAATACAAGGGAAATAACTGCCATAAAACCTGTATTGGCAACGAAATCACCAAATGAATATCCAAGTGATGTACCGATAATGATGTTTGGTGGATCACCACACATAGTAGCGGAACCACCCAGGTTAGCACAGAATATCTCTGACAATATAACTACTACCGGATCAAACTCAAGAAGTCTTGCAAGCTCAATAGTTACAGCAGCAAGGAAAAGGATAACAGTAATACTATCTATAAACATAGCAAGCACAAATGACATAAGCATAAATGTAACAAATACTGCTGTTGGCTTATACTTTACAGCCTTGGCAATACAGAGGCAAAGCCAGCGGAAAAATCCTGCCTTAGCCATACCTTCAACCATTACCATCATACCAAAGATGAAAAGAATAGTAGCCCAGTTAATACCAGCTCCTTCTCCCTCTCCTTCTCCAGCAGCGTACCAGAAACTAAGCTTACCGAAATCCTTAAATGCAAGGGTATCGATGATTGCCTGAACGTCTCTCATACATACACCAAATACGAAGATAATAACAAGAGCAGCGCATCCAAGCGATACATACTGTCTTTCAATCTTCTCTGTTACAATAAATGCAAACATAACAACGAATATTATGGTTGCAACTATCTGTGCAGCTAACATATCTTTTTCTCCTAAATGTAAAATTATTTATACCATATGGGCGCAATACCTCCTAGGGCACAAACACATTTATTTTACAACGATTTAACCAAAATGAAAGAGGCATTTTATTACTATTTTTTATTATTGAGTCTTGATTTGTTTGTGCAAAGATACTATACATAATAAGTATGAAAGAATTAAGAAAAATTGACTACTTTAAACAAGGTGCCATTGACGGCATTCCAATAGCACTCGGATATATTGCTGTTTCGTTCTCGCTTGGTATACAGGCCAAGGCTGCTGGACTTAACTGGTTCTGGGCAACACTTATGTCTCTGCTAAACAGTACATCAGCAGGGCAGTTTGCAGCGCTAACTATAATATCCACCTGTGGTTCTTATGCAGACCTCGCGCTTTCTCAGCTAATTATCAATTTAAGATATATGTTAATGAGTAGTGCTCTTAGCCAGAAAATTGATCCTAAGGCTGGATTACTAAAGCGATTAATAATGGCAGGAGGAATAACTGACGAAATTTTTGGTATTTCCTCTGCTGTTAAAGGAAAGCTTAGTCCTTTTTATACCTACGGTGCTATGTCTCTTGCCATTCCAGGATGGGCACTTGGAACATGCCTTGGTGTTATTCTTGGTAACATACTTCCTGATATCATAGTCACTGCACTTAGCGTGGCAATATACGGTATGTTCATAGCCATAATCATTCCACCCGCAAAAAAAGACAGGGCTGTATCCATTGCCATCATTATTGCTATGATATCAAGCTATCTATGCACTGTACTTCCTATTGTAAAGGACATACCATCTGGCACAAAAATAGTGATTCTTACAGTTGTAATATCACTCATATTTGCTGTTGTGTGTCCTATTGATCCTGATAAAATGGATAGCGATAATACCAATAATAACGAAAAGGAGGATACGGAAAATGCCTAATATCCTCATATATATATTGGTCATGGCTGTTGTCACATATCTTATTAGAATGTTGCCACTGACTCTTATACGAAAAGAAATCAAAAATAAAACCATACGATCATTTTTATATTATGTACCGTATGTAACACTGGCTGTCATGACGTTCCCAGCCATAATACATGCAACAGGCTCTGTGCTTAGTGGAGCCATAGCATTCGCTGTAGCTCTCGGTCTTGCGCTCTATGGACTTGGTCTTTTTCCTGTGGCCATAGGTTCATGTGTTGTAGTATTGATATGTGAGCTTATACAAATGTATATAAAATAAAACTTATACAAAAAGAACTCTAAGCTAAAAAGCCCAGAGTTCTTTTTATAAGCATATCTAATAATTACGATTAGTTAAATAGCGAATCCAAATCAAAGCACCTTACATTGGTCCACATTCGATTAATTCTTTCATTACCTTCTTTATCAAAGTAAGCCATAACTACACTTCGATTAACTATATCAATGGTTGGATACTGCGCTCCAAACTGACGATTAACCTGATCCTCAGGAGTCATAACAACAAGCTCATCCTCACCAAAGAAATATCCTATATCATAGGCAACTGCTTCCTCGTCATCTTCTTCAGCACCAAATGTATATTCAATATAATCAAGAATAAGTCCATCTGTAACACCAGCTATTGAAGAAGTATAACCAATATAGTACATGTTACGAATTGCTGACTCTGGCTTCGCCATATAATTCACAAAAGCCTCGGCCGCCAGCTGCTTATCAGCATCACCGTCTATACCACTCTTTAGCATGCACCATCCATCAAACCAAAGGTTAGTCGCTTCAACAGGAGCTGAGTAGCAAAGAATAAGACCATCCTCCTCGGCCTGATCAAGAGTATACACTGCATCGCCAGACCACTGCTGGTTGGCTACAACCTTACCTGTAACCATATCAGCCTTACCAGCATCTGTTTCAAATGAATACACATTCTTCTGCGCCTGGCTAAGAATTTCTTCTACACCATTAACTGTATCAGCATCTGTTGCGTTGATAAGACTATCAAGCTGCTCGAAATAGTCCTCGGAATTAATGAACTCCTCATCCATAAGAGTATCGTAGTAGTACATCGCGCTTCCTGCAAAATATGCATCACGTACACTGTCTTTAATAGTAACCTGTCTATAATAGTCCTGATTAAGAAGCAGGTTCCAGTGAGACGCTTCCTCCTCGGAAACATACTCAGGATTATATACAATACCAAGTGTTCCCCACATATAACATGAAGCATATTTATCGAGAGTATTACCTTCTATCTCAAGGTTACAAAGTCTATCCTGAATATAAGGAGAAACATTTCTTACGTAGTAGTTGTTCTCATTATCCATATCATAAAAATCATCAGAAAATGGAAGAACCATATCCTCGGTCATCATCTTCATAATCATATATTCTGATGGGCATACAACATCATACACATCACCAAGTGTTATCTGATTATATAACTCTTCGTTAGTACCAAATGTGGAATATTCTACTCTTACTCTTTTTCCATATGTTTCGTAGAACCATTCTTCATAATCTTCAACAAGACTTCTTTCTCCATAGATAGTGACATCATCATTTATTTCCATGGCTTCTTCTTCGTCCCAGTCACCTTCATCCATATACTCTTCCCAGTTGCTGACACGTAGAACTATTACATCATCTTCCTCGCTTTCACATCCAGTCAAAATGCCTACAGCCAGTGTTAGACCAAGTGCAGCGAATATAAGCTTTTTCATTTTATTTTTCAATACGTTCATATACTTATTCTCCTACTGATTATCCTTGTTATTATTACGATTCATAAAAAATACAATCAAAACAACTACAAGGAAAATGATTGTAGATAGTGCCCATAGAGCAGTCTTAATGGATGTCTGCGAGCCACGGGTAGCATTAACAACATAAGTACTAATAGTATCGAATGTTGCAGGCTTGGTATATGTTGCTATGAAATAATCATCAAGAGACAGTGTTATCGCTGTCATAAATCCTGATATAACACCTGGAAGGATTTGTGGAAATGTAACCTTTCTAAGCGCCTGAGCAGGTGTACATCCAAGGTCAAGAGCTGCTTCATATATAGAACTATCCATCTGTTTAAGTCTTGGTATAACCGACAAATACACGAAAGGAACACAGAGAGCTGTCTGTCCTATCACTAGTGGAATAAATGATTCCTTGGCTATCCTGAAAATAGCAATTGTAAGTATACATACCGAAAAACCTGTTACAACATCAGCATTAACAACTGGTATCTGGTTGGCCATCTCAATAAAGTTTCTGCTGTTTTTACCTGAATAAAAGGCACCAATAGCGCCAATAGTTCCAAGTATAGTTGAAAGAAGTGCCACTGTAACAGCTAACACCAAAGTACCAACAATCATACTTATCAAATCAGGTGTAGTAAATAATGTCACATAATTCTGAAGTGAGAAATTTCTCACGCTGCCAATCATTGTAGAATCAGTAAAGCTATAAAAAGCTAATATCAGGATAGGTGCATACATAAAGAATAATACAAGCCATATCCATGCATTCTGAACTAACTTACGCATTGTACCACCTCCTAATTAATTGCTGATCTCTTATTTACCTGTGAGCCTGTCTCAGTAAATCTTGAAGAAATCGCTGTAATAACACCAATGATAATAAGAAGTATAATCGAGATAACCGATCCGTTATGCCAATCATACGAACTAAAATAGCTTCCGATAAGACTACCCATAATATAAGTACTGTTATATACCATATCGAGCACAACATAGTTGGTCATCGATGGCAAAAATACCATGGTCACACCACTTACTATTCCCGGCAAAGTGAGTGGCAATATAACTCGCATAAACACGTGAGCTTTGGATGCGCCAAGATCTTCTGCAGCTTCAATGTATGAATTATCAAGCTTGGCAATAGTATTGTATATCGGCAACATCATAAACGGAAGAAAATCATAAACCATACAAATAATCGTATTGGCATACGAATGCATGGCGAGATTGCCTTCTATTAAATCAAGAATCTCCTTGAGGGCTGTTATACGAAGAGTGAAGTTAATCCACATTGGCATAACAAAAAGCATCAGCATGGCGGCACCAGTCTTCACCTTGAACTTGGCTAAAATATAAGCTGTAGGATAGGCAATCACAAGGCATATAACTGTTGTGACAACAGCTATAACAAGACTATATAACAATGTTCCAACAGTCTTCTTGCTTTGAAAAAAAGCAATAAAATTATGAAATGACAGGTTGCCATCGCCATCAGTAAATCCATAAAACAAAACCACTACAAGTGGCAATATAACAAACAGCACAAGAAATATGGCATATGGAATAGCTAGCTGTTTTCTTGAAAATGAATATTTCAACTACTCAGCCCTCCCTATTATCTCAAAAGACCACTTAACTGTTGGCACAAGTACACTGACATGGTCACCCTGGTTCCATAAATACTCATCGCATACGAGATAATCTTCTTCATTTACCTCACTTCTTACCACATATCGATATGCATTATCTATGTAGATAAATGAAACAATATTACCAGTAACAACACCTTCTTCGGCATCGTCACTAAGATCTGCATCTTCTGGCATAAATGATGCCACAACTTTTGTGCCAAGTTCAGCCTGTCCGTCCGCAAAAATTTTGGTTACAGGAACATTTATCGTAAAATCAGCAAACTGAACCATAACCTCTTCACCAGCTAAGCCTACAACTTCGCCTTCATAATGGTTAATCGATGCATCATAAGGAATGATATGAATCATATCTGGCTCAATACTTACGCCCACACGCTCACCAATTTTATAATTTTTAAGTGAATGGGCTTCTATCTCTGCCTTTTCTGTTTCAATGGCAACTATATAAAATGTTCCCTTAAAATCACAAGAAATAACCTTACCATTAATCTTGCCCTGATTTTCTGGAACTATTACTACATCCTCAGGTCTGACAATAGCATCTATAACTGTACCCTGCGCAATATCATCAACACAATCAAATACTGCACCACCAAATGAAGCCTGAAGCTTACCAACCATTTTGCCCTTGAAAATATTACTTTCTCCAATGAAGTCTGCCACAAACAGATTCTTAGGCTCATTGTATATCTCTTCTGGAGTACCTATTTGCTGAATCTCACCATCAGACATAACCACAATCTTGTCAGACATAGTAAGCGCTTCCTCCTGATCATGAGTTACAAATATAAAGGTAATACCCAGTTTCTTATGCATTTCCTTGAGCTCTATCTGCATTTCTTTACGCATCTTGGCATCAAGTGCACTAAGAGACTCATCGAGAAGAAGTACATCAGGCTCATTAACAACTGCTCTTGCAATAGCTATACGCTGCTGCTGACCACCTGAAAGAGTATCAATACTTCTCTTTTCAAATCCCTCAAGGTCAACCATCTCAAGTGCCTTCTTAACCTTCTCATCCTGAGTTTTCTTATCAAGATTTTTAAGTTTCAAACCGAAAGCTATATTGTCATATACATTTAAATGTGGAAATAATGCATACTTCTGGAAAACTGTATTAATCGGTCTTTTATTAGGTGGAATATTAGTAATATCCTGACCATTAAGTAATATCTCTCCTCTTGTAGGTCTGTCAAAACCGCCAAGCATACGAAGAATAGTAGTTTTACCACAACCAGAAGGTCCAAGCAGCGTCACAAATTCACCCTGCTTAATTTCAAGATTCAAGTCATCCATAAGCTGTTCGCCATCTTCGAACACCTTATCAATATGCTTTAGTTCAATGAGAGTCTTGCCTCCAGCTTCCATCTGTATTCCTCCATCATGAAAATTTAAATGAAAATCAAAAAAGCCTAGGATAATCCTAGACTTTTCACAAACATAATATTAATAGAATTTAAAACGTAAATCAAGAAAAAATATACGCTAAAGCCTTTATTCACTAGAAGATATTAACCTTTGTCAGGTTCTTTGGTCTGTTATCTTTCATAATAGCCATCTCAGCCTTACTAACCTTAGTAATCTTAATATCCTCTGTTGCACCTGTCTTATTCTCTCTTAGAGTAATAATATAAACTGCTGATGAAACACCTGAAAGCTGATCAGTTGCTTCCTCTTCCTTCATTGTATAAGTGTACTCGAGCTGGTTTCTTGTATCACCTGCTGTGAACTGATCATATGATGATGCTGTACCATCAGCATTGATTGTAAGGAACCACTTTGGGTTACCAGCAAGCTGCCACTGACCTGATATACTTATTTCATCAATTGGAATACTCTTGAATAAATCATATACGAAATATATTCCAGCTAAAAATATGATTAAGAATAAAAGTGAAACTAATCTTCCACCCCAATTAACTTCGCCATCTTTCTTTTTTCCGTAAGCCATTTTATGACCCTCCTCTTTTTTGCTATAAGTATATTAACACAGCAAAATATTAAATACAATCTGCTAAGCTTTACTACTGGTGAATAAATTTATTAATCCGCGCTCATTTCTTCAAGACGCTGTCTTGCCTTATCACTAAACTCACTGGATGGAAATGCGATAAGCAGCTCATTTAACTTATCTGTTGCCTGAGCAATATCTCCTGACTCGTAGTAGGCAAGAGCAAGATAATAAAGTGCGCTGTCACTATTAGGATTATAGCGAACTGCCTTTGTAAGGTCCTTGACTGCAGATACATAATCAAGCTGATTATAAGCTGTGAGACCGGATTCATAATATGAATCCGCAACATTTGCTCCTACCTGCTCCATAAGGTAATTGTACAGTTCCTTATACTCAAAGGACGCTGACTGCTCCACATAATCCTGTCCAATAAGATCAAGATAACCTTCAATAGTAATACTATCTTCCGGATTTTTTATATATGCCTGAGCTGCTGCTATAAGGTAATTATTGGCATCAACCGCACCATTGGTTCCTTCATATACTTCAAGAGTATCCAAAAGGTTAATATTATCAAGCTCTAGCTGTGATACTCTGTTTTCAAGCTCTGTAATCTCCGTGTTCTTCTTTTCGATGGTTTCACCATATGTTAGAACCTCGGATGACATTTCATTCTGAGCTTTCTTAACCTGCGCTGGTACAATAAGGAAATATGTGGCACATACACCTATAAGTATTCCAAGCATAATTTCAACAAAAACTGCAATACCCTTTGGTTCGCGTTCGTTAAGCGGCTGAATAATAACCTCATTGCCACTAACAAATGTCTTTGAAGATTTATCTTCAAATATACCAGTTTTTGTTTTCGTTTTCTTTCTAGTCTCATCAAGAGAATCGAGAACCATATCCACTTCTTTGCGATATCGAAGTACATCTATATCTCCTCGATCAATCTCGATACATTTATCAAGTTCCTTTAAAGCTTTCTCATACTCAGCTCTTTCCATGTATAAAAGGGCAAGTAATCTATGAGCCTGCACATACTTGGGATTCATGCTAAGTACCTTTTTTAGCTGTATAACAGCAAGGTCCTTGCTTTCCTGCTCGCATAACTCTAATGCTTTATTATATTTCTTAATAGTACTTGTTATAGTCTCGAGCCTACTTTGATTAGACTGAATCTTTTCCAGAAAATCATTGGCAATATTCTTCTCCGCACGAAGGTTTTTACTGATAACCCATTCTGTCATACCAGCAACTGCCTCACCCATTTCAAAATAAATGAGTCCCATAAGATTTCTAGCCTCAACGTGACCTTTATTCAATTTTAAACACTGCTTAAGGCTGGACATCGCCCCAGATAAATCTCGTACACCTGCTCTCTCAAGACCGTCGTTGTAGTAACGATTGGCTGCATACATTATCTTCTTGTATTTGCCAACATCACTGCCACAGGCTGTACAAAAATCTGTTTCTGTAAGCAATGCACCACAATGGTAACATTCCATATAAGGTAAACTCCTACTGTTCTGGTGGTATCATCTGCATCATAGGTTGCTGCATCATAGGCTGGCCCATCATTGGCTGCTGCATCATAGGCTGACCCATTACAGGCTGGCCCATCATTGGCTGCTGCATCATAGGCTGCTGTACTTCCTGCTGAGCTTCCTCACTGTAATCCACTGTCACAAGGTTGATAAATAAATCAGCCATATCTGTAAGATCATTATTATTAATAGCATCCTCAGACTGATCTATCTCAAGGCTTGGATGAAATTTTTTAAGTTCTTCTTCAAAATTAATCATAGCTATCTCGTGTAATATTTTTTACATATTTCAGTAACATTTTTGTAAGATTTCACTAAAAATAAGCGAAATTCGACATAATATTTAATATACATTTAAAGCCTTAAAAAATCAAGCCTTTTATCTCTCCCACCAAATATAGCGAACCAGTCACTATAAGAGTTCTATTCCCTCGTATTTCAAGACACCGATTATACGCTTTTTCAATATTTTCATATGCTTCTACATTGCTTTTTAATCCTGCTTTCTCCTTGAAAATACCAGCTATAGTGTTAACATCTGTGGCTCTATCTTCCCCAGCCTTTGTGACCAATATCTGTTCAAAAGCATTGGCCTCTACAATCTGTTCTATCATCTTCTCATAATTCTTATCACTTACAACAGCAAATAAAAGGATTTTTTCTCCTGGCATATGCTTTACAGAGCGAAGACACGCTTCCACTCCATCTTCATTGTGGGCCCCGTCAAGATATACTCCTTCAGCTATCCTCTCCATCCTTCCAGACCACTGCATTGATTGCACACCTGCTCTGATACTATCCTCTCCAATTCCAAGTAATAGGGCTGTATTAATAGCAAGTGCTGCATTTTCGCACTGGTATAATGCTTTCGTTTCTATCTCTATGTTAGATAATTTACTACTATGAATATTAATATCAAACGATATTCCTTCACTCGTATCAGTAATATTACTTATATCGCTAATGTTAACTTCTGTATAATGTGTATGCATTTCTATACATTTATCACGTATTACCTTGGAAGCCTCTTCCCGCTTATTCATATATACAACAGTGGCACCTTCATTAATGATGCCTGCTTTTTCACCAGCAATCTTCGCAATAGTATCTCCAAGATACTGCATATGATCAAAGCCTATCTCTGTGATAACACATGTCTTCTCTACGCCCTTAATACAATTGGTTGCATCAAGTCTGCCACCAAGACCTGTCTCAAGTATGATATAATCCGTCTTCTTATCGCAGTAATAGGTCATAGCCATCAGGAATATATACTCAAAAAATGAAGGATGATTGGCCTCGCCTCGCTCTATCATTTCCCCAACAAGGGTCTTCACTCTATCAAATATCTCTACGAAATCCTCCCTGCTTATATCCTCATAATCGATGGCGATACGCTCAGTCATGTCTACCAGGTGAGGTGATATAAAGAATCCTACGTGATATCCAGCCTCTACAAGTATGCTTCGTAGGAATGCACTAACTGAGCCCTTACCATTAGTACCTGCCACATGAATGATATGAGGAATACTATCTATGTCCACTAGCTTTTCAAGTATCCTGTACGTATCAGCCAGTTCATTCTTAGCTGCAAATTTAGGTATATCCAATATGTACTTTTCACATTCTTCGTAAGTTCTCATCAGTCCATCTCACCTTCATATATTAAAAGTATGCTGTGGCCACTGCTACGACCGAAATCCAGCCAAAAAATGGTAATATTATACATGCCAGGAATGGGAAAATCCTCTTCTCGACTATCATTCCAATTATATTAAAAATCAAAAAAGGTATCGCTAATATAATAGGTAATATCGATAACCAAGGTGCTAGCGAGTCCCAGATTGTATTATGCCAAAACTGGAAAGCGTCACCTTCGGATTCCAAACTTATCTCATGAGCTACTAGTGCAAATATCCCTAAGGCATATTGCAGCACAACTACTATAACCGATATCTTTGATAATATAGTTTTCTTTTTTTCTTTCTTTGCTGTTTTATCCATGTCCACCTCAATCTCTTGTAAAAACAGAGGCAGACCTACTAGTCCGCCTCCGTAAAAATTTAGCCATTAATTAATAAATCTTATATTAACAATGTCCCTGACTATTTGCTAAGTGTCTCAAGTCTTTCCTTAACCTGAGCCATCATCTGTGTATACTTCTCAAGCTTAGCCTTCTCCTCAGCAATCTTAGCTTCTGGAGCCTTGGATACGAACTTCTCATTAGAAAGCATACCATTAACTCTCTTAAGCTCGCCCTCGAGTCTAGCCTCTTCCTTCTTAAGTCGCTCTATCTCCTGAGCTATATCAACAAGCTCTGCAAATGGGATATAGATATTAGCATTAGGAATAACTACTGATACAGCATCGTCTGCAATACCTGTCTTATCCTTCTGGATGCTTACCTCAGAAGCATACGCAAGTGGAGTAAAGAATACCTTACCCTCTGTAAATGCATTAGCTACTGTCTCATTCTCAGTTACTACATAAACTTGAGCCTTCTTAGAAGGTGCTACATTCATCTCAGCTCTTACATTTCTGATACCTCTTACAGCTTCCTTGAGAATCTCGATATCCTGCTCTTCCTTGGCGAAGTTTCTAGCCTCTGAGTACTCTGGCCACTTAGAGATCATGATTGACTCTTCCTCATCCTGAAGGTTGCAGAAGATCTCCTCTGTGATAAATGGCATATATGGATGAAGAAGCTTAAGTGCATCGATAAGTACTGTCTTAAGAGTCCAAAGTGCTGCATCCTTGCTGGCCTGATCATCTGTATTGTAGAGACGAGGCTTAACCATCTCGATGTACCAGTCACAAAGCTCTGACCAGATAAAGTCATATACCTTCTGAACTGCAATACCAAGCTCGAAGGAATCCATATTATCTGTTACATCCTTAACAAGAGTATTGAGCTTAGAGATAATCCACTTATCAACTGGCTCTAAGCTAGGGTCTGTACACTTAAGACCACCCTCTGGCATATTCATCATGATAAATCTTGATGCATTCCAGATCTTATTAGCAAAGTTTCTATTAGACTCTACTCTAGACATATAGAATCTCATATCATTACCAGGAGCATTACCTGTGATAAGTGTAAGTCTAAGAGCATCTGCACCGTACTGGTCGATGATCTCAAGTGGATCAATACCATTACCAAGTGACTTACTCATCTTTCTACCCTGATCATCACGTACAAGTCCGTGGAAAAGAACTGTCTTAAATGGCTTCTCGCCCATCTGCTCAAATCCTGAGAAGATCATACGGATTACCCAGAAGAAGATGATATCGTAACCAGTTACTAATACATCTGTTGGATAGAAGTACTTAAGATCCTCTGTCTGCTCTGGCCAGCCAAGTGTTGAGAATGGCCAAAGTGCTGATGAGAACCATGTATCAAGTGTATCTGGATCCTGCTCAAAGTGATTCTTACCACACTTAGGACATACCGTTGGAGCCTCAGCTGCAACTACGATCTCACCACAATCCTGACAGTAGTATGCTGGAATTCTGTGTCCCCACCAAAGCTGTCTAGATATACACCAGTCACGGATATTATCTGTCCAGTTGAAGTATGTCTTCTCCATACGCTTAGGGATAAGTTCAATATCACCAGACTTAACTGCCTCTACTGCTGGCTTAATAAGCTTATCCATCTTTACAAACCACTGCTTCTTGATGAGTGGCTCGATAGTTGTCTTACATCTATCATGAGTACCTACGTTGTGAGAGTAGTCCTCGATCTTTACAAGAAGTCCCTGGCTCTCAAGCTCAGCTACGATAGCCTTTCTTGCCTCGTATCTGTCCATACCCTCGTACTTGCCACCATTCTTATTAATAGTAGCGTTGTCGTTCATGATGTTGATCTCTGGAAGGTTATGACGCTTACCAACCTCGAAGTCGTTAGGGTCATGTGCTGGTGTAATCTTAACTACACCTGTACCAAATTCCATATCTACGTACTCATCTTCTACTACTGGAATAGCCTTATTAACTATTGGAAGCCATAAGCTCTTGCCATGAAGATGTGTGTATCTCTCATCCTTAGGATTTACAGCTACAGCTGTATCACCAAGCATTGTCTCTGGTCTTGTTGTAGCAAATGTAAGGAACTCTGTCTTAGATGGCTCACCGTTCTCGTCTACGAGTGGATACTTGATGTGCCATAAGTGACCTGCCTGCTCCTCGTACTCAACCTCTGCATCAGAGATAGAAGTATTACATACTGGACACCAGTTGATGATTCTTGAGCCCTTGTAGATCCAGCCTTTTTCATGCATCTTACAGAATACTTCTGTTACGGCCTTATTACAGCCCTCGTCCATTGTGAATCGCTCTCTGTCCCAGTCACAGCTTGAGCCCATCTTCTTAAGCTGAGAGATGATACGTCCGCCGTATTCCTTCTTCCACTCCCATGCTCTCTCTAAGAATCCCTCACGACCAAGGTCTTCCTTGTTAATACCCTGCTCTTTGAGTTTCTCGATAATCTTAACCTCTGTAGCGATTGACGCATGGTCTGTACCTGGCTGCCAGAGCGCATTGTATCCCTGCATTCTCTTATATCTGATGAGGATATCCTGCATAGTATTATCAAGGGCATGTCCCATGTGGAGCTGTCCTGTGATGTTTGGTGGTGGAATAACAATTGTAAATGGTGTCTTTGAGTGATCTACTTCTGCATGGAAGTATTTCTTCTCAAGCCACTTCTCATAAAGTCTGTCTTCTATGCCCTTTGGGTCATAGGTCTTAGCTAATTCTTTGCTCATACTTTCTTCCTTTCTTCAAAAAAACAACGCCCTCTGATGCTGTTAACATCAAAGGGCGAATTATCGCGTTACCACCTTTGTTCATGATCCTGTCACCAGAATCACCTTAGCAACTACTTCCATATATAATAATGGTTCATAGTCTCATCCGTAACGTGGATGACTCGTGAAAACTTACTTTTTATTATCTACTACTATCTGATAATATGTTCAGCCTCCCAGCTCAGAAGCTACCTTCAATACCTCTTTCCCAAAACCTCTTCCAGCAAATGAGGTTCTCTCTCTTTGGTCGACCTATATCTACTCCTCTTCGTCATAGCCTTTACAATATTTAATTAATAATGATAATACTCTAACTAAGTTTGATTTGTCAACTACTGTGCCATATAACTGATGTACTCTTCAGTATTAGGCTTCTTAGTATCGTAGTTGAAAAAGACTACTTCGCGGTCAGTATCACAGGTCGTAAGAACAAGTTCTGTTCCAATTAGCTCGTAGGCATAGCCCTCTTCCATCTGCTCATCTATATAGCCACGCCAAAAACTGTGTATATGATTATTATCACAGAAAAATGTCATATAGCTACCATGAGCAGAAGCATTCTGCTCGAATGTGCCATGGGCATCAGGCTGCAGCGGATCTTTTAGTAGCACTGCCTGTCCATCCGCATATGTATATACATATACAGGTGCCCATCTAAAGTTTACTGTCGACGAGGCAATAAGCTCTGGGATACCGTCCTTGTTAATATCATAAACAAAGAATGCATCTAGATGATCACCAAACATTTCGTGATTTTCTTCATAGCCAAATGCAGCATTGTCTACTTCGTCATGCTCATCCTCAATAGCTGGCATACTGCTAAGAATCTCATAATATGCTTTTAACGCTTCCTTAGTGATTTCGTCATACTCGGCGCTAATATCAGCATCACCGCCATCTTCTACAGCCAACTGGTCAGCATCCTCATCCGAAGCCTCATCCTGAGTTTTATCATCAATATCTAAAGCTTCATCTTTATTTTCATTGTCATTCTCATCATCAAGGACAATCACTTCTCTGGGCCCATCTTCTGAACTATTCTTATCATCTGCTGCTGACGAGCCGCATCCTCCAAGGATTGTCACTAAGGATAATCCACATATTAATAAAGCATATTTTATTTTCATCATTTTTTCTCCCATACATCACTTTTTACTAAGGTGCAATGTATACACTACTTTGGGCTTACTATATCTATTCATACTTTGCTCTTCGCATAGCAAAATATCAAAACCCGAAAAAATATCTCGTATATCATCAGCATCAAAAAATCGTTTGATAGTACCATCTTCCATCTGATAAAGATGTCGTTCCAGCTCCTGCCCTTGTCCTGCTCCATGCAAAACATCTTTCACTGAATTGACCCTAATAAATAAATGTCCGTCACTCTTTAATATACGATTAAGTTCTTTTAAAATATGGCTCGTATCAGACAAAGTAAAATAGTGGAGACACAAATCCGCGCATATTATATCAATTGATGAATCTTCAAAGTCAAAGCCATCCAGGAAATTGAAGCATCTCGCATCATATATTTCTGGAAAAGTATTCTTTATATGCTCTACAGCATTAGGCGACTGGTCGCACGCTATGACCTTTTTCCCTTTTTCAAGAAAAACCTTGGTATCATTACCTCTTCCACATCCAATATCAAGTATTATGCCACTACAGTCATCTATGACCTGTCGAAAACTATCCAGCCAGTTATCAGTCACAATATTATCTGAATTTTTCTCTGAATACCAATTGTCCCAGTACTCCAATGATTTCTGTCTTGCAGACTGCATCTTTTCTCCTCACAAGCGTATATATTACTTCAATATAGAACGATTTATAGCCATTTATATGACGTCAAATTATCCCCTTCGTATCGTAACTCCAGTTCAAAGAAGTCTTCACACTCTACAAGCTTATTTAAAAACAACTTGTCGCCTTCCCAGATACGAAGACTAGTCACTTCACTCTTTGGTACCCACACAAGCTCACCTTCATCGCACGGGATCTGATTGCCCGTAAAGCCAGTGGCTGTATACAGATACATAATTTCATCTTCCCAGGTATCAGAATAGAAGAAAATCTTAGCACGATACTTATAATCTGTAAGATTATATCCTGTCTCTTCTCTTACTTCTCTAAGCACACACTCCTCTGGTGACTCACCTTTTTCGAGTTTGCCACCTACGCCAAGCCACTTTTCATAGCTGCCGTCTGGCTTTTTCTTGGTCCTGTGAAGCATTAGGTATGAATCATCTCTTTCTATGTAGCAAAGTGTTGTCTCTCGCATTCCCTATTCCTTTATGTATATCTCAACTTAACCCGATTATTTTCCCATTCACAACCAGTTATTCGCCTACGCATAACAAAATCTAGCTAGCCATGTCCTGTAACTGCGCTGTGTAGAGTTTGTAATAATACCCTTTCTTTGCCATCAGTTCATCATGAGTTCCAGCTTCGACAATTCCACCATCATCGATATACATAATCTTATCACAATTCTTAATGGTTGATAGACGATGTGCAATGATAAATGATGTTCTTCCTTCAAGCATTGCATTTAATCCTTGCTGAAGAGCGCGTTCTGTTTGAACATCAATGCTAGAAGTTGCTTCGTCTAATACTAGTATAGATGGGTTAGAAAGAAGCGTTCTTGCAAATGAAATAAGCTGTTTTTGTCCCTGACTTAAAAGACTTCCTCTTTCCTTTACCTCTGAATCATATCCTGAAGACATTCTACTAATAAAATTGTCAGCACACACTATCTTACTTGCTTCAACAATCTCCTCTCTTGTCGCATCCAATTTACCGTACCGTATATTATCCTCAATAGTTCCTGAAAATATAAAGCTATCCTGAAGCATTATACCCATTTGACTTCTAAGTGAACTAAGAGTTACTTTTGAAATATCCTGTCCATCAATTAAAACCTTTCCTTCAACCACGTTATAGAATCGCGACACCAAATTAACTATCGTACTTTTTCCTGCCCCTGTTGGTCCAACTAATGCCACACTTTCACCTGGTTTCACTTTAAATGACACATTATGAAGAACTTCTTTCTTCTCATCATAAGAAAATGATACATTTTGAAATTCAACTTCGCCCCTTATTGCAGGCATAGGTATGGCATCTGGCGCATCATCAACTGATACAGGTTCATCAATAGTCTCAAATATACGCTCGAGGTATGCAATGTTATTAATAAAATTATTGAATATATTACCAAGGTTCATGATAGGCTGCCAAAATGACGCAGCATAACTTGATATTGCCACTATCGTTCCTAGCGATTCTTGTCCCTGACCAAAAATAACTAATCCAAAAATAAAGATGGCTGCACGAACACCCACTGATATATTGTCAATTCCTGGCCACACCAGGTTAGTATATCGAACAGCCTTCATCCATGCCTGTCTACATTTACCAGACAACTCATTGAAAAGCTCTGCATTCTCATCTTCTCTTACGAATATCTGTGTTATTCTGGCTCCCACAATATTTTCCTGAAGATAGGCATTGAGATTCGAATTCTTGTTAGATACTGCCTGCCATGCTTTCCTCTGCCTATTCTTTATCCATAACAAGAATACTGCAAGTATCGGAACACCAATCATAACTATACTTGCTAACTTCACATCAACTATAAACATGAAAATAACAATAAAAATCAGATTGAATATCTCCAGTATCATATTAATCAAACCATTTGAAAGCATATCCGACACAGAGTTAACATAGTTAACAACTCGTATAAGTATCTTTCCATGTGGCCTATCATCATAATATTGAAATGGCAATTTCTGAAGATGTCCAAAAATATCCTTTCGAATATCGTAAATAATACTTTGTCCAACGCCCACCATTATTCTTGAGCGTATGGTAGTGAAAACCACGCTGACCAAATATATTCCAAGCAGTATTCCAACAAGTAGATAAAGCGCATGTAAATCTTTATTGGGAATAACCTGATCTAATGCTCTTTGCACAATCATAGGAGAGAAAAGAGCGCATATTCCTCCTAGTCCACTTAAGAAAAGGGCAACTGCCATCTTACCAACATATTTTTTAATATATGAAGAAGCTCGAAGTAAGTGCTTTATATCAAATGGTTCTTCAAGCACTTCATCTTCCTTATAAGTATTACGCCTGTCAGCCATTATGCACTCACCTCCTCTTTTCTATCCCCTATTTGCAATTGAACCAGCTCATAATAATAGCCACGTTTTTCAATGAGCTCCTTATGTGTTCCTGCTTCAGTAATATATCCATCCTTTAGCACCAGTATTTTATCAGCATTCTTGGTAGTAGAGATACGCTGAGCAATAATAATCTTGGTGCAAGGAAAATCCAAATTATCAAGGGCATGCTGAATCTGTTTCTCTGTCTCCATATCAACAGCTGATGTTGTATCATCCAGTATAAGAATGGCCGGTTTAATAGCCAGAGCTCTAGCCAGTGATATTCTTTGCTTTTGGCCACCAGAAAGGCCAACGCCCCTCTCACCCACAATGGTATCGTAGCCTTCAGGCATCTTGGCAATAAAATCTGATGCAGCCGCATATCTGGCGAACTTTACTACCTCTTCTTTTTTGATATGCACATCACCATACGCAATATTGCCATCAATCGTATCTGAATAAAGTAATACATCCTGAGTTGCAAGCCCTATATTTTTTCTAAGCTGTTCAAGCTTTAATTTACGTACATCAATTCCATCTACCAGTATTTCACCTTCAGTCGCTTCATAAAATCTCGGAATCATCTGAATAAGCGATGTTTTACCACATCCAGTCTCGCCCATTATGGCCACAGTTTCACCGGGTTTTGCTGTAAATGAAATGTTATGCAGTACTGGCAAATCACTGTCCTCATACCTAAAGCTCACATTCCTAAACTCGATTTTTCCATCAAAACGTTCTGGTTTATCAATAGCATCCTTGGCATCAACTATTTCAGGCTCTGAGTAGTATATTTCCATAACCTTATCTGCTGCAGCACTAAATCTTTGAAATTCATTTAATATATTGCCCATCATCCTCATTGGATTGCAAAGCGCCCATATCAGGCCTGAAAAAGCGACATATTCTCCCATTGTAAGCTCTTCTTTTATAAGAAATATACCACCAACCAGGAGCAAAACTATCGGAAGCATATTGGCACACATTTCAACATATGGATAATATGTAAGCCACACATATCCTGTCCTCTTATTAGTCTTAGCATACTCAGCATTACAATCATCAAATTTCTCTATCTCATAGTCTTCCCTTGCAAATGCTTTAACAACTCTGTTACCAGAAATGTTTTCCTGAGCCGCTGTATTCATAGCTGCCAGTTTTTCACGAAGAAGAGCATGCATTGGTGCAACCTTTTTCTTGAATAGAACGATTATTACAAATATAAACGGAGCTATGCAGGTTAATGCTAACGCAACCTTCCAGTTCATAATGTAAAAAAATACAAGCGTCGCACCCATAAGACTTACAGCCTCTATGACCATACGAATAACCCACGCAATATTATGCCTAAGCGCATCCAAATCTCCTGTAAGTCTTGTCATAAGATCTCCCGTTCTACACGCATTATAGAACCGCATATCCTGATGCTCTATCTTGGCAAAAAGGTAATTTCTAATCCTGTATAACGCTGTCTGCGATACATACTCATACGCCATACAGTCCAAATAAACCACAACCGTTCTGATAAATGTTACAGCAATCATCGCAACAATCAGCTGATAAAAGACATCCCTATGAAGCTGCATATTGAGGGATGCATTTTCACCTGTTAAAAAATCATCGATTATTCTTCTCGAAAAATACGGAACTGTAAGCTGCATAATGTTATATACTACCGTTCCAAGCATCGCAATTATGAACAAAACTCGCTTGCCTTTTATATTTTCCCATATCCAGGCATTTTTTGATTTTTTCGTTTTCATACTGCCTCCCTAAAAAGACATTTTTTCTTTAATAATAATCCTTCTATTCATGCAAAAACACTTTATTATTGTGAGTTTTCTTTTGATATTGCCCATTTTTTATGTCAAAACTATAAAGACCTCAAACTCTTCAAAGAGTCCGAGGTCTTTCAAATATCAGCCAAATATAATATTATCTTTCCATTTTCCAGAACTGCACGCTGTATGGTGGAAGCTCGCTGCCGCCACCAAAATCATGTATATTGCCTGAGATAAGATCAACCGCTTGGCCACAGCCTGCATCAAAATGAGCGGTGAATGGATTAGAATCCATATTGATAGCTACAAGCACTCTTTCATCATCGCATTTTCTCTCAAATATACACTGCTTATTCTGAAGTACCACACTTCTAAAGGTACCGTAATTAAGTGCCTTACTATTCTTCTTTGCCTCTGTCATCTTAGCAATCACATCTGTAAGCTCTGTCCACTGTGGTGCATCGAAGCATGCTCGAAGAGCTGGATCACCTTCTGACTTATCAGCCTTGGCTCCCCACTCACTACCATAGTAAACACACGGAATACCTGGCATACCAAATACCATACCATACACAAGAGGTAAGCAGTTCGGATCCTGGATAATACTTGCAATACGGGATACATCATGGTTATCACAGAAGCTAAGTAAATGTGCTCCCCTAGCTACTGCCCACTGCTGATCCTCAAAAAGTCTAAGGAGTGAGTGAATAATCTCAAACATATTGCAGCTATTGAATGCGCTATGAATACCCTTATAACACTGATAGTTTGTAACCGAATGAATATTCATATCATTAAGCATTCTGCCGTACTCTCCATGAAGCACCTCTCCAAGTAAAAAGAAGTCCTGCTTCTTAGAATCGCAGAAGCCGCGAAGTCTATTGAGGAAGCCATAATCAAGGCAATATGCTACGTCAAGTCTAATACCATCAATATCAAACTCCTTGATCCATCCCTCTACTGCACTAAAAATATGATTAACCACATCGTCATTATGAAGGTTGAGCTTTACAAGGTCATAGTTACCTTCCCAGCCCTCATACCAAAGTCCGTCATTGTAATTGGAATTGCCATCAAATGCTATACGATTGAACCAGCTCACATATGGAGATGACTCTCTATTCTTAAGTACATCCTGGAATGCCCAAAATCCTCTACCTACATGATTAAATACACCGTCTAATACAACCTTGATTCCTTCTTTATGTAACGCCTTACAAACTTTGGCAAAATCCTTGTTAGTACCAAGACGACAATCAATCTTTGTATAATCTCTTGTGTTATAGCCATGAGTATCCGACTCAAATACAGGTGAAAAATAAATAGCATTAATACCCATCTTCTTCATATGAGGTATCCAGTCAATAACCTTAAGTATTCTTGACTCCTGCACGCCATCGTTCTCAAATGGTGCCCCACAAAATCCTAATGGATAAATCTGATAAAATACACTTTCATAAGCCCACATAATCTAGTTCTCCTTTTTGTTATTTTTTCTTTTTTGTTTTTCTCTATTGTTTATCCCAGAAGTCCTTGACCGCCTGGGCAATAGTCCTATTATTGACCTGTTTGATATTATCCCACTCACGTGGAAACAGTCTCACATTGGCTCTTGTATTAAAGCGCTCGTCGAGTAACGCCACTATACCCACATCCTCAGCCGTCCTAATAACGCGGCCTGCGGCCTGAAGCACCTTATTCATACCAGGATATCTGTAGGCATAATCAAAACCATCGGCATTGTCATCGTCAAAAGCATCCTTTAGAAGTTCCCTTTCATTGCACACCATTGGAAGCCCTGTACCTACGATAATTGCTCCAATAAGTAAATCATTTTTGAGGTCTATTCCTTCCGAAAAAATACCACCCATTACACAAAAGCCCACAACAGATATATCGGCATTTTTCTTCGAAAACTCAAGTAAAAATTGTTCTCGCATTTCCTCATTCATATATTCTTCCTGAACTATCACCTTCATGGAACTTTCATCATAAAAACTTTCACTAAACTGTTCAAGAACACATGTAAGAAATGCATGTGACGGGAAGAACACCATATAATTGCCAGGTTTTGCTCTGACTATCTCATATATATATGAAGATATCTTATGATATTCTAAAACGCCTCTCCTTGTGTACTTACTGGTAACATCGCTAGCTATGAACAGACCTCTTTTAGAATTATCAAATGTCGACTTGGCATACACCTCATAATCTGTTTCATCTCCGCCAAGAAGATTTTTATAATACTGAATAGGAAGAAGGGTTGCTGAGAACAAAATACTACTTCTTCCCTTGGCCATAGCTTCCTTAAGATTCTCCCTTGGATTAACACATAAAAGCTTAATCATAAAGGAACCACCCTCAAAAAGCTCTGCATAAATAGTATAATTGCGATCCATCTTTTCATATATAAGTAGAAAATGGCATATCTCAAAATAGAAATCCAGTATTTCTTTACGCTCCGCTGAATCAACCTCTTCTTCTAAAACTTGATCCATTACAGTATGAAGACTCTCTATAAGGCCCGCAAACCGATCAATATCATCTAATACTATGCAGCCGTCACAAACCTTACGCATAGCAAGCAGTTCCTTATTGCATCGCTCTAGTGCCTTTATTAATCGCATAACCAAAGACGGTTTCTTAAATAGCTTGGTTGAGGCCTGCTTCTCCATGGCAGCCGCAAGTGTTCTTTTTAAAGTGAGAAAATCTTCTTTGTAAAGACATGCACTAAACATATCTCGGCCTCTCTCAACAAGATTATGGGCCTCATCTATTAGAAACGTATAGTTTCCCTTCATTCCATCTGAAAAATACCGCTTAAGAGAAGCGTGAGGGTCGAATACATAGTTGTAGTCGCAGATTATCGCATCCACGAATAAACTAATGTCCAAACTAAGTTCAAATGGGCACACATTATACTTTGAAGCAATTGTCTCTATGACACTTCTGTCGATTTTGTCAAAATTGACAAGTGCGTCATACATAGCGTCATTTACTCTATCGAGATGCCCATTTGCCCTTTCACAGGCAACAGGATTACATTCTGCCTTGTCCAAAACACATATTTTATCCTTGGCTGTAATGGTCACAGTTTTTAATCTGAGAGCATGTTCTCTCATAATATCGAATGTGTCCTCTGCAACAGTTCTTGTTATTGTTTTGGCTGTTAAATAAAATATTTTCTCAGTAAGACCTACCCCCATTGATTTAATGGTAGGAAACAGAGTGGATATGGTTTTACCAACTCCTGTTGGAGCCTCCAAATATAACTTTTTGCTTTGTTGAATTGATTGATATACATATACAGCAAGCTGACGCTGCCCCTCTCTGTATTCAAAAGGAAACTCAAGACTTGCAATAGAGTCCTGTCTGGTAAAATGCCAATCATACTGAAAATCAGCCCACTTAATATACTGGGCCATCAAATCCTCGAACCATACGGCTAGCTCGGAATAAGTATATTCATAATTAAAATACTTCATCTCTTCTGTTTCCATATGACAATAGCTCATACGAACTCTTATCATAGGAAGTTCTTTTTGCTTAGAGTATATATAAGCATACACCTTGGCCTGAGCAAGATGAACAGGTACTGGTTCTTTGATATGCTCCAAGCCTTTAGCCACACACTTTATTTCATCTATAGTAATCTGATCATAATCTTCATTTGTTAAATGTTGATTTAACGAAATCGTATTGTCCGTAAGTAGATTGGATGTATCTTCTCCCCAGCAGTCTTCTATTATGCCATCAGCCCTGCCTTCAATCTCTATAAAGTACCTAGGAGTCTCATATGCATAGCGAAGCAGTACTTCTGGAGAATAATTGCTTCCCATACGTTTCTGGATCATCCTATGCAGCCTGCTACCTTCCTGCATGGCATTGTCCGCTGATGAGGTTCTTCTATTATCAATATTACCGCTACGCATGACAAATTCAACCAACTGTCTTACCGACACCTGTACCTTATAGCTGCCTTCTCGCTTTATTTTCTGGCCAGAAGTTGCATTTTTATTCTTTTTTTTATCACTAACAACTATGTCATTCATGTCTTTATCATTATAACACGAACATATAATCGATTCTATCTATTATATTTACAACTAACCAGCAAAAAATAGGGCAATTTTACGCATAATTACCTCAATTTTTTGCTCGGTTAACGATAACTATATATAAATCAATAAAGCGTGGCATTATTGGTTAACATAAAATCAACATTGGTCTACTATGTCTCGCTTCCGATGAAGTTACATAATATCAAGCTCGTCGCATTTTATATAATTTAGATTTATTTATTATGATTCCTATTCATTTTTAGGCAGAATTTAAACTTTTGACC
>JAZRXF010000005.1:0-15262 GCA_045600085.1 Lachnospiraceae bacterium | reverse complement strand
TGTTACCTTGCTTAAATCAGCATCGCTGCTTGTAAGCTTAAGTGATGCATCTGGAAGCTCTGAATAAGAAGCATCTCCTGGCTTAAGTGTCTGCTTTGAGAATGTTCCTTCTACTTCTGTTGGCTTCTTCTCTACTGCATCGAACATTACGATAAGATTCTGCTCTGGATTTGATAACTCGTATGTTTCCTTAAGTCCTGCCTTCTCACCAGTAAGTGTCATTGTTCCATCTTCGTTCACTGTAAATGTTACATCACTTGATATTTCGTATCCGTCAAGCTTAGCAGTTTCTGTCAATGTATATGATCCTACTGGAAGCTTTGTAAGTACAAGTGGCTCCTCACCACTCTTCCATGTGATTACTCCATCAGTATTGTCAAACTTTGATTCATCAGTTGCATTCTTAGCTGTCACCTTGCTTAAATCAGCATCGCTTGTAAGCTTAAGTGATGCATCTGGAAGCTCGCTGTATGATGTATCGCCTGGCTTAAGTGTCTGCTTAGAGAATGTTCCATCAATTGCTGTATAGTCGTTAGTATAAGCAACTACTGAATCATTACCAGCTGTTACTGTTACTGAGGCATTCTTACCTGATATAGCATCTTCGCCATTAATCTTGTATGAAACAGCAACTAAATAACCGTCCGCAGTTTCGTCAAATTCCTTTACAGTATAATCACCAGGTTTTACATTTGTAATAACCTTCTCATATACTCCATCAGAAACCTTTGTGAAGTCATCCTTTATTGTATATTTCTCTGTTGTCTTACCATCTGGTTCAGTAACTTCAAACCAAAGTGCACCTTCGATTTCTTCTGGTGTAAGATCACCCTTGATTGTCTTTGTAATCTTAAGTGTTCCTGGTTTTTCTGTATACTTGTTTGTATAAGCAACTACTGATTCATTATCAGCTGTTACTGTAACATTTGAAATCTTACCTTCAGTTGAAGCTCCACCATTTACAGTGTATGAAACTGAAAGTGTATATCCATCTCTTGTTTTAACTGACTCAGTTACTTCATATTTACCAACTGTCTCTGTAAGAACTAATTCATATACTCCCTTAGAAACTTCTGTAAAGTCCCTATCGATTATGTACTCATCTGTCTCACCTGTAGTTGTATTCTTAACTGTGAATGTTAAATCACCCTTAGCTTCATCAGGTGTTAAATCACCTTCGATTGTCTTTGTAATCTTAAGTGAACCAGTCTCAGGCACGTTAGTAACCTTCATAGTGTTAGCGATTACATTAGCACCTGACATAGTAATCTTACCAGTTGAATCAATTGATACTGTTATTTCGCCAGTTGGTAATACATATCCATCAGCTGGGCCAACTTCTTTTACTGCATAAGTTGTAGTTGCACCTGTTGCAACGCTGTAAGTTAACTCCTCAGTGAATACTACGTTACCCTTTTCATCTGATACAGCACTGTCAACCTTTACGCCTGATTCGTTGTAGAGCTCAAACTCAGCACCCTCTATAACATCGCCAGTCTTAGCATCAACCTTTGTGAAAGCCAACTTAGTAGAACCAAGATTTAGCTCATCCAACATTACTACAATGTTTCCAGCCTTCTCTTCATCAGTTGATACGTAGCTAGCAGATGTTTCATCAACTGAAATCTTTCCGTTCTCATCAATGGTGAACTTGATTTCTGATGCAACCTGGTACTTTCCATCTCCAGGAGCCTTTGTCTCCTCTAATGTATATGTACCTTCTGGAAGCTTGGTTAATACAAGTGGTGATGAACCACTTGTCCATGTGATTACTCCATCAGTATTATCAAAACCGTAAGCTGTCTTATCAGCTTCATTCTTTGTTGTTACATCACCAAGGTCAGCATCATCGCTTGTAAGCTTCATTGATGCTCCAGCAAGTTCCTGATAAGCATCACCCTCACCGAGTTCAACCTTAGAGAATGTTGCATCTGTTGTTGGAATAACAGCATCGAACATTACGATATAGTTCTCTGTTGGAACAGATAACTCAAATGTCTCTTCAAGTCCTGCACTCTCGCTTGTAAGTGTCATTGTTCCATCAGCATTAACTGTGAACTCAATAGCACTTGATACTTTGTATCCCTTAAGCTCTGCTGTTTCCTCTAACTTATAAGAACCTACAGGAAGCTTTGTGAGTATTAATGACTCATTTCCACTTGTCCATGTGATTGTACCGTTATCATTCTTAAATTCATAAGCTGCAGTCTTTGATGCATCTTTAACAGTTACACTACTTAAGTCAGCATCCTTACTTGTAAGCTTCATTGATGCTCCTGGAAGCTCTGAATATGACTCAGCGCCAGGATTTAATGTCTGCTTCGAGAATTTTCCATCAATTGCATCGTATACATTCTTATAATCAACAACTGACTCATGATTAGCTGTTACAGTTACGTTTGTAACCTTACCAGCTTCTGGTCCTGCTCCATTTACTGAATATGTAGAAGTAAGTACATAACCATCTCTGTTTCTAACAGTCTCTGTTACTTCATATGTACCTACTGTTTCAGTAAGTACTAATTCATATACTCCATCAGCAATCTTTGTAAAGTCTTTATTGATGTAATATACATTAGACTCGTCTGTTACTGTGTTCTTTACTGTAAATGTTAAGTCGCCTGCTGCTTCTTCTGGTGTTAAGTCACCTTCGATTGTCTTTGTAATCCTTAAAACACCTGTCTCAGGAGGAATCTCCTTGTACTCATTCTTATAAGCAACCATTGATATATCATTAGCTGTTACTGTTACATTTGAGATTGCTCCAGTCTCAGCATCAGCACCGTTAACAGAATATGTTACTGTAAGTGTGTAACCATCCTTGTTAACAACAGTTTCTTCTACTGTATAATCACCTACTTCAACATTACTTATTGTAAGTTCGTACTTACCTTCACCTGTCTTTGTGAAGTCACTACCTACTTTATAAGTACCTACTTCTTTTCCATCTGGTCCAGTAACCTTGAATGTTAAGTCACCAGCGATTTCGCTTGGTGTTAAGTCACCTTCGATTGTCTTTGTAATCTTAAGATTTCCTGTTACAGGTGGAATCTTTGTATACTCATTAGTATATTCAACTACTGATTCATTATTAGCTGTTACTGTTACGTTCGCTGTATTACCTGTTGTAGCTGCGCCACCATTTACAGAATATGAAACTGTATGTGTGTAACCAGTCTGATCAACTACGCTTTCTACTATTGTATAACCACCAACTGCTGTGTTTGGAAGCTCTAATACATATACTCCTGTTGCTGTCTTCTTAAAGTTGTCCTTTACTGTATAAGTATTAAAATCTTTTGTATCATTGTTAGTTACTGTAAATGTTAAATCGCCATTAATCTCATCAAGTGTTAAATCGCCCTTGATTGTCTTAGTGATCTTAAGAGTACCAGGAATCTTCTTATACTCATTTGTGTAGTCAACTGTTGATGTCTTACCTTCTTCTACTGCTACTGTAGCTGTATCGCCTGTTGTAGAAGCGCCACCATTTACAGAGTAAGAGACTGTATGAGTGTAACCGTTCTGATCAACAACGCTTTCTACTATTGTATAGCCACCAACTGCTGTGTTAGGAAGCTCTAACACATATACTCCAGTTGCTGACTCCTTAAAGTCATCCTTTACTGTATATGTATTTGAAACCTTTGTATCATTGTTTGTTACTGTAAATGTTAAGTCACCGTTAATTTCAGCAAGTGTTAAATCACCCTTGATTGTCTTAGTGATCTTAAGTGAACCTGTAATAGGTGTATTAGTTACCTTTGCACCATCAACATTAGCACCTGTTATTGTAACTGCACCTCTTGAATCAATAGACACATTAATCACAGCATCAGACTTAATATAACCTGATGGAGCTCCGGTCTCTTTAATTGTGTACTTAGTAGTATTACCTGGTACTGTGCTATATGTTAAATTATCAAATACAACCTTACCATTATCATTAGAAGTAACTGCGGCACCTACTTGATAATCTGCTTCATTATAAAGCTGGAATGTTGCACCTGAAACAACTGTATCCTTGTTATAAAAATCAACCTTAGTGAACTCAACCTTAGCAGACTTGCCCATGTTTTCTTCGTTAGTAAGCATTGGAGTTACATTAGGCTGAATCTTAAAGCCTGGTAAATGTAATACGCCATCAGTATCTACTGTAATAGTCTTAGGCTCGATTGCTTTATATCCTGCTGGAGTCGTTGTCTCAGAAAGTTTATATTCTGTATTCTTGTTAAGTGAATATGGAATATTCTTGAATATAACAATACCATCAGCATCACTTACTGTTGTCTGACTATATCCATTGCCCTCAAGCTTGAACTCTACATCTTTAAGTGGTGCACCCTTCTCGTTCATCTTCACGAACTTGAACTCACTCTTCACAAGTGGGTTATTAACCACCTTGCCATCAACTACAGGAGCGCTAAATGTAGCTACATTACTCTTATTAATAGTAACTGTTATTACACTATTTAAAGGCTGATAGAAATCTGGAGCCTTTGTCTCCTTGATGTAATACTTTGTATCAGCATTCTTTGCATATGAAAGATTGTCAAATGTTACCACACCGTCAGAACCACTAATAGCAGTTCCTAAAGAGTTCTCGCAAGCTGAATCAGAGAAAATCTTGAATTCTGCACCAGCAAGACCATTGCCATTCTCATCAACCTTAGTAAATGTTACACTAGTTGGATTCTTAATCTTTTCATTTTCAAGTCTAATATTTCCATTTTGATTAGAAATAACTGGTGAAGAAAGACTTACAACACCTGATGTACTAATAGTAACTGTTATTACTTTATCCGTGCCGTTATATCCTTCTGGAGCTTTTGTTTCTTTGATGTAATATGTTGTAACGTTATTCTGGCTGTACTTAACATTGGCGAACTTAACTACACCGTTTGTTGAGCCTGCAGCCTGGCTAGTAGTTGTAGCAACTACTGTTGTGCAAGCCGCATCAGAATAAAGCTCAAACTCTGCACCATTTAAGCCAGCATTACCATTCTTATCTACTTTTGTAAACTCAATTGATGTTGTGAGAAGTGAGTTAGATAAATCACCCTTGGCGTCAACACCAGAATCAAATGTAGCATTTCCATCTGTTCCAACTGTTACCTTGATAACATTAGGATAAGCTACGTATCCATCTGGAGCCTTAGTCTCCTCAATATAAAAAACTGTTGTATTTTCTTTACTATAAGTAACGTTAGCAAATGAAACCTTACCATCTGCAGCAGTTGTAACTGTTGTTCCAACCTGTGAAGTGCAGTTAGCATCACTATATAATGCAAATGAAGCACCGCTAAGTGGTGATGGACTAGTTAAATCTTCGTTAACCTTTCTAAATGAAATAGTTGTTGTTCCGCTACTAATGCTATTTTTAACAACTGGTGTATCTCCATTTGTATCTATTACACCAGAAAGAGTAACGTCGCCATTTGTATTAATAGCAACATTAATCACATCTGCATCTTTTAATTTAATATAATTAGTAGGAGCTGTTGTCTCCTTAATTGTATAGCTCTTTCCAGCCTCAAGTCCCTTGAACTCAACAAGACCGTTGCTATCGGATGTGGCAGTTTTTAACTCATTTCCCTGAGCATCATATAAAGTAAATTCAGCACCAGAAAGCTTCTTGCTTGTATCATCTGCATCCACCTTTGTAAATGATACATCTGCTGTCTTAGCATCAGGTGTAGAATTGCCAGGAGTTGGCAATTTTGTTAATAAATGCCATTCAGCACCACCAATATTAGCAAAATTATCAGCTACCATATAACCAGCTGATACTACATTCATATTAACAGTAGCATTTGGTACGAGTACTACTGCGTCAACACTTGACTTAAACACAACGCTCTTTGCATTTGGACAGTTGATAATAACCTTTTCAGTCATTATTGTTTGATATCCATCTGACGAATATTCTGTACCGTCAACTACAATCTTGTATTTGCCTAACTCAATATTTTCACCATCAATATTGATAACAACATTCTGATTACCATTAATTTTAATGGTACCAGCGTCGCTTCTTAAGAAGCTCTGGAAATCATCGTTGTTTGCAAACTTAATATAATATGTACCAGCTCCATAAGAAGTAAAATCTATAACTTGACCGTATGAAGTAGAATAGTTGATTTGATCATTTTCTGAGAAGAGGTTATTTGACTGAGACTTTACAGCGTTAATCATTGAATCAATCTTACCTTCAAGATCGCTCTTTGAATATGTCTCATAATCAAGAGTTAACGAAACACCTGCCTGTGATCTAGAATACACATACTTTCCGTTTTCATATCTTACCATTTCAGGATTTCTAAGATACTTAACAGCATCAGCTGTAGTATAGATAGTTCCGTCACCTGTATTGTGATTATTAGGAGCATACAAAAGGCCTTTTCCTTCTTCCACGCCTTCATAATTAGCAAAAATAATATCACCAACAAAGCCGTCATTTCTTGGACCGTTAGCATTCTTATCTGTCATCTGCGCATCATGATGAATAGTCTTAACAGCGAAGTTACTCTCCAAATGACCTACAAATGTAATGTCATTGGCAACAAGGCCGTAATTAATTGCTTCTCCAAGTACGCTTTCAACCGATGCTGTTGTACCTGGCTTAACGTCATCAGGATCAGCCGCATTAACAATAAGTGAATCAAGCCCTAGTGATGTTAACACAATCACTACAGCCATCATGAATGCTAATGCTCTACTCATTTTTCGTAAAGTCTTCTTCTTAACCTTCATCTCGAATTCCTCATCAACTTTCTTCTTCTTGTTCTTTCTCTTCTTTGTTTATCTCGCTATTTTTCTCTCAGTAAATCAAGCTAGCCTACTAAACATAGTAAGACTAGTTTGCCTATTATTATTTCAATCATAATATACTTTTGACTATAACACAATAGTAAAACTTGATTTAATTACATGGCAAACCCTTTGTTTATGTAGGTTTCCACCAATAATTTGTGGTTAAATCAAAACAAGTTAACCATAAACATCATTATGTTGTATTTGCACATATTTTTTTCAAAATATATACATATTGGTATATTTATTTTAAAATATGTTAATGTAGAAAGAAATGAATTAATCATCAATCATTTGATTTTTAATCAATGATATGTACTTAAATCAAGCTGTACTTGATTTAAACCCCTTCTCGGTGTGTTAAATCAATTATATTAACCATTTCAGCTTTCTATATATTATATCGACTGAGCTTTAATCAATTTTTAGAATAATCAGGTGCGTATCATTTATCAGTTATTATATGAGGAGGATTACCAATGAACAAATCAAAGAAAGTCTTTTACCGTAACCAGGCAGAGAGCATAATTGCCAAGATGAAGCTCCGTAAGATGGATGCCTACTACTGCGAGGATGTGGCCGAAGCCAAGGCAAAACTACTAGAATTACTTGGTAGTGTTCCTAAGAATATTGGATATGGCGGTTCCATGACAATCGATGATAATGGTTTCAAGGATGCCATTAATGAAGCAGGACACAATATAATCATAAGAGAAAACTACACCACACCAGAAGAGCTTAAGGAGTGTAAATCAATGCTTGTCAATGCCGATGCGTTTCTTATGAGTTCCAATGCTATCACACTTGATGGCGAACTTATCAATATTGATGGTCGAGGCAACCGTGTTTCATTTCTTATATATGGACCTGATGAAGTATATGTTATCGCTGGTATGAATAAGATTGTTACTGACGTACCATCGGGTATAGAACGTGTGAGAAATATGGCCACTCCACCTAACACCGTAAGACTTGAGCGCGATACTCCTTGTGCCAAAACCGGACGCTGTGGTGATTGTCTTACTAACAGTATATGTTCTCAGATAGTAGTGACACGTACATCCATGATACCAAGTCGTATCAAGGTTATACTTATCGGCGAAGAGCTTGGATATTAATAATTATCTAAAATATGTATATAAAAATAGCTTGGCACCTGAGCCAAGCTATTTTTATGGATAAAAGATTATGGATAAAGTATGTCTAGAGCGTCGTCGCTGCTGCCATCACTTTTCTTAACCTTCACAACTTCTATATGACACAGAAGTAAGTTACGTATTATATTGTTATGAACTGCATGCTCCATATCACGGAAAGACTCTCTGGCCTCTATTTGATATTCATATATCGGATTTCTGCTGGCGTGACTTCTTCCTCTCATGGCAAACTGAAGCTGCTGAAGATAATCGACCTGCTCAACCCATTCATCATCAAGGGCTGTTAGTATAGACCTTCTTATAAACTCTGCCTGAAGCCTGCCCGAGTCAAGTTGTACTATTTGCTTATCGTACCCATCCTCAATCAGTTTCATAAGATACGCCTTTACTTCTTTCTTGTTCTTTAAGTTAAGGCCATCAATGGATTTATCAATATGTGCTGATATATTGTCGAGGATATACCTGATAAGTGTATGCCTATCAATCTTCTTTCTAAGCAGCCTGTCAATATTGCCTGATGCTATGTTCATAATACGACCTACTGAGATATTGCCACCATTAATCAGCTGGTCTCTTGTCGCGTATATAATCTCACGTTGTCTTTGAAGCACCTGGTCGTATTCCACCGAATTTTTTCTTGAAGCTACTGCCTTCTCTTCCCCTGAAGCCTGGGCACCGTCAATTAGTCGCTTAATCTTTCTCTCAGGTAACGCTTTCTCACCATTAATATACTTCTCGTACTTTTCTGATATATCGTCAGTAATAATATCATCTTCCAAAGAAACAAAGAACCTGCTGGTACCAGGATCACCCTGTCTTCCTGCACGACCTATTGCCTGTCTCTCCTGCCTTGTATTATTCATACGACCTATACCGATAACTGCAAGGCCGCCAAGCTCTTCCACGCCTTTGCCAAGCTTTATATCCGTTCCACGGCCCGCCATAGATGTTGCAACAGTAACTGCATCTTTTTGGCCAGCTTCCTTGATTATATTTGCTTCCCAATATGCATTGGTTGCATTAAGTACATTATGCGGCACCTTGTGCTTCATAAGAAGCTTCGATACTATCTCTGTCTCACCTATCGATGACACTATGACAAGAACCGGACGCCCTTTCTTATGCGCTTTTAGTACTGCTTTGATGGCATCGGTATACTGCGTCACGGAATCATGAGAATATATTGTCTTAAGGTCTTTTCTTCGACGAGGTTTATTGGTTGGTATCACCATCATCTCCTGGCCATACACATCACGAAGCTCTTCCCTGGCATCGGATATAGTACCACTCATACCAGCCATCTTAGGGAACATACGAAATAGATTCTGATATGTTATTGAAGCGACTGATCTTGTTTCCTGAGTAAGTTCCAGTCCTTCCTTGGCTTCCAAAGCCTGATGTTGTCCACCACGCATTTTAACGCCAGGTGTCATACGCCCTGTACTAGTATCAAGAAGAACTATACCGTCCTTCTCACTTATCACATAATCCCTGGTCAGCTCATAAAGTGTATTGGCACGAAGAGCAAGGGTAACATGTCTATTAATCTCAAAGTGCTCTCTAGCATAAAAATTATCTATTCTGTAAAATGTCTCCGCTCTGTCAACGCCCTTATCTGTAAGCCATACACACTTATCTTCCTTGATATAATCCTCACCTTCTACAAGCGTTTTAACAAAAAAGTCAGCGGTCTTATACAAATTGGACTGTACTCTAGGAGAGCCTGCAATAACAAGAGGCATTTGCGCTGCGTCGAGTAGCACTAAATCAGCCTCATCGATTATTACAAAATAAAAATCTCTCATGAACCTTTCTTCAAGAGACTTAGCCAGATTATTGAAAAGATAGTCAAATCCAAATGCACTATGTGTTGTATATACTATGTCAGCAGCATATACCTTCTTTTTCTCTTCAGTAGTAAACTGTTCGCCTGGTGTTTCTGGTACACCTGGCATAATAGTCAGTCCAAGGAAGGTATATACCTTACCCATTTCCTTGGCATCACGATAAGCCAGATAATCATTGGAGGTCATAAGGAACGTACTTCGTCCAGTAAGTGCGTTAAGGTATAGTGGCATAGTGGCTACTAGTGTTTTACCTTCACCTGTATTCATCTCTGCGAGCATACCGTAGTGAAGAGCTATGGCTCCGACTATCTGTACATCATAAGGCATCATACCAAGAACTCGCCTGTCGGCCTCGCACACTACAGCATAGGCCTCCGGTAACAGGTCCTCAAGACTCTCACCTTCGCTTAGTCTTTTTTTGAACATACCTGTCTTGGCAACCAGTCTTTTATCTGATAGCTTAGAAACATCCAAAATATGCTTCTTAACCTTAGCCAGTATCTTATATGCTTTTTTCAGATTAATGACTTTTGGTCTGTCATTACTTCGAATTGTCTTCATCTGGTACTTCCTGAATAATAATGGAATGGAAATCCATTCTAGTAACACCACCACTTATAAGCTGCAGCTCATAGCTGTAGGTTCTAAGCGGACACTGGAACTCACCCCTTAGGCCAGTTATCACATCATTGCCTATCTCTTCGCCATATCTGTCAAAATATACAAGCCTGATTAATATCTCACTGTTATTATCAGTATCTATATTGGCAAGTAGCTTGTACCTAATCTCACCATCAATTATTGGAAGAGATGGTTCTATTTTTTGTGTTTGAAAGTTCGTACGAGAATACCAGCTGTTAATAACTGTGCCAGGTGGCATAAGCTTATTCTCGAATTCAACATGATCTTTATCGTGAAATACTATCTCTGAACCATACAAATAACTACCAGTCGTATAGTCCGTCCAATATATTTTCCACGCAACATTTTTCTGCTCTGCCACTTTTAATCCTCAACAATACTTCTATCAAAATCCCTGGCCAGTATATCGGCATACTGGTGCTTAAACCACTTAACAATACCATTTGTATTGTCGTTGTGTCTGCCGTGAAGGCCTATACCGTAGACACACGCCCTATCAGAATCGATATGAGATATCAGTCCATCATAGGCCTGATTGTCATAATCATCCTCATACATATGCATTATGATAAATGATGTCTCATCCCATTTAACACCATCGAATTTATTCCAAAATCTATCGTTCATTCTGGTGACAGCTTCGTCATCGCTCCCCTCGAAGAACCTAAGAATATCAAGGGATGTTGGAAATCCTCCTGGCCTGTCAAGCGTCTCAGCTGCAGCCATACTACCCATATTTAGTATGGGCTTGCCTACAATAACTGCATGAGGTTTTATATCACAAGCATAATACATGGCTGCGAACGCACCCATAGATATACCTGACATAATTACCTGGTCACCATTGAATCCTAGCTCGTACATATGCTTACGAATAGTGTCGGCTATCCTTGACTCATATTCTTCCGAACCCAGGTAAAAAGCACCACCTTCTAACCTTACGTCGGATATGAGAAGATACGGACTGCCAAGCTTATCCATCATACGTATACCTTCAAAGCCCTCGAGCTTTCTGTTTCTTGTAAAATAGATATTGAGCGGTGGCTTCATATCACCAGGGTTGAAATAGTAGAATATTTCTTCGCGGTTTTCAGTGACTATTCTCTGTCCACCTGGCAAGAAATGACCATGGAATCCCCTGGAATATCTATTATGAAGTGACACTATCTCGAGACGTCCTCTTCCCTTTGCAAATAGCGATACAAATACATTGACATCCTTACGATCATTTTTAATCGTAACCACATTTTTCATGTCTTCTTCTGTATATACATAGCTCTTATATATAGTATCCAGCGTTCCCGACACTATTAGATCCAGGTGAAGCTCTATATCCACACTGTTATCCTTGATATATTCTAGCCATAGGTCAATGGTCTGATTTTCATAAACAGGAATATTGTGCCTCCAGAATACAATCTGCCCAAAATCTACTCCGTAGTCCCCGTCAAGAGCTACGCTGCAGCCTGCATTCCATTTAACACTACCCCTAAAACCATGACGAAGAACAACTTCACCCGGTAAATGTTTCTCTCCATACGAGGTCGAATAAAAATACTCAAGTTCATTATCAAGAACATATGCCAGTCCATTGATTGACATATACTTGCCCTTTTTACGGCTAACCATACTGTCTAAAACCTCACAGTCCCTGAGAAGTTCGGTGACAAATAGCGAATATGGTTTTACAAGTCCTTCTATGATAGAGATACTCGTAGGATCATCTATTTTTTTATCTATAAACACAATATCATAAGGGGTTCTCTTGTAGCCAAGGCTCTTTTTAATACTGTCAGCATCCACATCCTTTACATATGTCCAAGTCACATAGTAAGGAAACTCTCGCTCCCTGCTCCAGTCCTCATCCCCTATTTGTAATGCATTAATTCTAATAAAGCTCAAATGACTCTATGACCTCTTTCCATTTTTGCAGTAGCTTGTCGGTAGTGTACTCCTGGCCAAGCTCGTACGAATATACATTGGCCTCATTCCAGTTGGCCAGATTCTCAAGATAATACTCGAGCTTAGCAGGAACTTCACGCACCTCACCAACTATATATCCATTCTTGCCATTTTCAACATACTGTGAATCAGCAAGTAATATCTGTGGCAAGCCAGTACTAACAGAAGCTATACGGAGATACAGATCAGGAACTGTTCTCATATCAACTACTATACGTTGGTCACGTATACACCTGCTGACCGACATTTCATCAATGCACTGAGATATCTCAAATCGAAGCTTCGTACGATTCCTTTCATCGATATCATCATCCTCATCGGCTTCGCCATCACCTGTCCACTTAAAGCTTTCAGTATCAATATCAAGTATACGGTTGATACGTTCTTCGAGCTTAGTGGCCACGTTAACACCAGGTTCTCTTGTGAATATAACAGCCTTTGTATCATTATGCTCCATAAGGTAGGCACCTAACATCTTGATGAGCTGAATAAATGTGCTATCCGTGATACCATCGATAGGAGCAAGAATATTCTTGACCTTAAGATGGCTGCTATTACCAAAATCCACTCTTGAGTCAAATGGTGTGATATCAATGATATGATCCACATCGATACTTAACATGCTTGATATTTTCTTTTTGTTATTTCTTGAATCGGCAATAATATAATTAACATTCTTCACTATATCCTGAAGAACAGCCTTGTCTGTGAACTCGTACCTGTTCGAATATACTGATAAAATTGTATTTCGATGAATAAGAGCATCCTTCAATATATCCACATGATTTTTATGCATAGCCACACAGAAAATGGTGCTACCTGCACTTCTTCCTACGTAAGCCTTGAATACCTCAACCACCAGTTCTTTCATGGACGAATATCTGGTCTTCTTATATCCTACGCACTGAGCAGTAAAGCCTTCTGATAGGGTAAAGCCTTCATTTTTCGGATTAATCTCTATATGACCATCCGACATAAACTCTCGTATTTTCCATACCCCTTCTTCATCGAGGTAATCCTGATAGTCAGCTCTACCATAGCTAAATACAATGGTACTCGACAAGAATCCTCGGTCATCATATATATTACGACGGGATACTATACCCTCACTATACATATCAACCTGTATAGGATTGCCATCCTCACCAAAGTCGACAGTTGCATATTTCTCACCATTAAGATAAGCCGCCACTATAAATGAAGTGTACCTAAACTCAATGCCTTCAGGCCACTTAAAGTTATAGAAGGACAGAGGCCTAACCTTTTTACGCTTAACATTCTGAATAGAATCGAAGCATGACCAGTAGGACGCTCTGTATATACCCTGTCTGTGAAGGAAATGACGAAAATTCGGAGCATAGCTAAGCAGAGCTATCTCCTGCTCATAGCTCTTTGACCTGTGGAAAAGCTGGATCTGCTTGATGGTATCGTCAAATTCTGACTGCTCCCTCGGAAGATACCATTTCTGCTCTCGCTCAGTCCATGTATTTTCTTTGTACCATGCTGGTATAAAACAAATCATAGCGGTAGTTCGCTCCAAATAGTTACAATAGTTCTTTGTATGAATCGTAGGCATTTACTGCCTGAATCTCTCTGTATATATTGCACCACAAACCAGTAATAATCATGGTCGATGGTATCGATGCAAGGCCTGTACGATATCCACTGTCGATATTACCAAGCATCATAGGTGCTACTACAAATAAACTCATGATGCTGGCACCTACTATACCTGCTATAAACAGCTTTCTGCTAATATATGCACGTGTCTTCTTGCCTGCACGAATATCTTCAAGACTGTCGCCGCCTTTAAGAAGCTGCTCGGATATATTGTCCGGACTTACAGTTATAAATCCATAGCCTAGTGTTAAGAAATAAATAATAAAAATATAAATGCCTGTACCAAGACGAGTACTAAGCGTTGTTGCGTCAAGTATCCCCTCGATAAACGTATTGTCAGGACCTAGAGACGATAGAAAGCTAAGAACCAGTCGTGACACGGAATAAACTGCCGAAGCAAACATAATAGGCATAACGCCTACTGGATTAAGCTTGATGGCAAAATAGTTCTTATCCGCATGAACATTGTGAATGGAAATCCTCTGAATAGGACATCTGATTTCAGTATTCTCAAGTATAGTCATAGCAAATATTACGACAAGACATACACCAGCAAAGATAGGTACATCAAGCCAAGAGGTCTTAATAAATGACACAACCATTTGCTCGATTACATTGGTTAGAATGATAACACTATGCCCACCTATACCATACTTATGATTACGCGATATGAGCCTGACTATAAGTACTCCGCCAGTAAAAAGCTGGATAAATGATATAACTCTGGCATAAATCAACTTAGTATCCGTATAAATATATTCCAGCTGAATCACACGGAAATACGACATAACAGCGATAACCAGAACAGTACCAGCCAGTATAATACGCTGAAGTTTTTTCTGAGATGTCTTGGCCTTTGCTTCTGTGCTTCGACACGCGTTTACAAGCGTCACTGCCATACTACTTGTAATATAAGGTGATATACCAAGCGCGAATAAAGAATACTGCAGCTTATCACCACCTATACTATGAAGCAGGAACTGCTCAGCACCTACTGCCTGCTGGCTAATCTTCTGAACATCCACTCCGTAAAGGGGTATACTTCGACCTATTACATATAGCAGGATAATTCCAAATGTATATATTATTTTTTGAAATAGTATTGCATCAGAATGCTTCTTCACTACTTACTCCCAAAAAAATATTAGTGACTGCTATTACAAAATAGCAATCACTAATATTATAAAACATTATTAACAAATTATTCAAATATTATTGAAA
>JAZRXF010000004.1:0-20854 GCA_045600085.1 Lachnospiraceae bacterium | reverse complement strand
CCAAATCCATGTCATAATATTATTATGGATTCGAAATACTATAACAGCAAACAAATATTATTAAATTCTGAACTAACCAATGATATTACTCACCGTCCCATCGAAGAAGAATATCATTTTTATGATGCAGTAAAAAATGGTGATATGAATTATATAAGGAAAAATTTGGAAGCAAAGGCATTTACCAATCCTGAAGGCATGGGTGTATTATCATCTAATCAGGTAAGGAATATACGATATCATTTCGTTACATCTACTGCTATGATTACAAGATACTGCGTGGACGGAGGTATGGAACTTGAGCGAGCATACAGGTTAAGTGATTACTATATATTTCATATGGATGAATTAAAGACAATAGATGATATAGCAGCACTTCACGACAGAATGGTCCTAGACTTCACTACTAATATGGCCTTACTTCGTAACAGAAAAATTATTTCAAAAGCAATATTAAAATGTATAGATTATATTTATAAAAACATCGATACCAGAATACTCACCTGTGATCTTGCATTGTATGTTGGCTTGTCCGAAAACTATTTATCTAGACTTTTTAGTAAAGAGCTAGGAGTATCAATAAGCGAATATATACGCGAAAAGAAAATTGATAAAGCTGTAGAACTTCTAAAATATACCAATATGTCAGCTGCTGATATTGCTAGCCAGCTTTCATTTTCGTCTCAAAGTCATTTTATACAGGTTTTTAAAGCAAGCACAGGTATGTCACCTAAAAAATATAAGGACAGGTTATCATAAGATAACCCGTCCTTTTTAATACATTAATTTCACAAACTAACTATATAATATTCAATGCGTCATTGAATGTAAGCGGCTTGCTCCATACAAAGCCCTGAACAAAATCACAGCTGTAATCCTTAATAATATCAACCTGATTAGTATGTTCAACACCTTCAGATATAACTTCACAACCCATCATATGACCAAGTGATATAACAGCCTTAACGAAGTCTTTGCTCTTATCATTAGTAGAAATATCATCTATAAGAGTTTTATCAATCTTAAGAAGATCAATCGGTAGCTTTGCAAGATAATGAAGAGAGGTATATCCTGTACCAAAATCATCGAGTGCAATCTTGATTCCAGCTTTCTTGAGCTTTTCAATATTTTCAATGGCTATATCAACTGCCTTTGCCATACAATATTCTGTAATCTCGATTTCAAGCGATGAAGCTGGAAAATCAAGCTCTTTCACTATTTCAAGAACCTTCTCCGCAAATCCAATATTACATATATTCTTCGCTGATATATTAACCGACATAATGAACTTGTTCTTAGGATTACGACAAATATCACCAAACTCAGTCATAACCTTACGAAGAACATAAAAATCAAGTTTCATAATAAGATCACTACGCTCAGCAACTGGAATAAATCTACCAGGACTTACAAGCTGACCCTCTGGAGTTCTCATACGAATAAGACTCTCAAATCCACGAACTGTCTTACCATCCATCATAAACTGAGGCTGATACATCATAAAGAAGTAATCATACTCAAGTCCCTGCTCAACTAGTTTCTCCATGGTAAGATCATCCTGAACCTTCTCTTCCATATCCTTTGTGAACCATGAAACACGATTCTCACGTGATCTTTCAGCATAAAGCATTGCCATATCAGCAAATGTAATAAGCTGGTCAAAATCAGTAGAATCATCTGGGAATTTTGATACTCCTGAAAAGATTGAAAGATAATTGGCAATATTAGTAGAATCATCTACTTTATAAACAAATTCTTCACTGAGCTTGCTAACTATTTCATTAATAATATCATCTACAATATCAATATTATTAATATAAATAACAAATTCCGGACCACCCATTCTAAATACAGTTCCATTATTACCAACTGCAGAATTGGCCACATCAGCAACATATTTTAGAATATAGTCTCCATAATCACGACCATGATTGTCATTGAGAATCTTAAAATTATCAACATAGATTACAGATAGAGCAAAAGGATCATTGTTTTTAACCCTCTTCTCTCCAAATAGATACAAACCTCGTCTATTAATAAGCTTAGTAACAAAGTCTGTTTTACTAATTTTATCCTGTCTTCCAAATTGCCAATACAAAAGTGCAATAATAACTATAACAGTAGCACCATTAACTATTCCAGGTAATGGTCCCATGTTATTAGCCATTAATACAACAAACAAATTACGGACAACAGAAATAAAAAGAAGACCTATACCAATAAAAGTACCTCTTTTATAGTCTATAACAGTTAACAGTAGGCATAAATCAAATGAAATAGCCTGAAGAATACCATTAAATTGATTGGACATCTGACCAATCATATGTGCCTGCGCAAACATAAGTGCAAAAAATGCAACAGGAATTAAAATAAGACATGCTCTGGCAAAATTTTTGCTAATCAATCTCTTATCATCCACAATATTTATCCTCATAATACATCATCATACAACTATTTAAATATATCATATGCTAATATATTATTCAATATTATATGTTGCACTTTGTACAAAATATTGCAAACAACATATGGTTTTTATAGCAATTCTGCCATATCAAGGATAAGTCTTTCAGTCTTTTCCCATCCAAGACAAGGGTCAGTTATACTTTGACCATATACATCGCCTGAAGGACTCTGGCATCCATCTACAAGATATGATTCAATCATAAGTCCCTTAACCATTTTATTAATATCTTCACTATGTCTCATACTATGAAGAATTTCTTTTGAAATACGAGGCTGTTCATCATATCTCTTGCCTGAATTCGAATGATTAGTATCAACTATTACAGCAGGATTAACCAAACCACTCTTTGCATATAATTCACAAAGTAAATTAAGATCTTCATAATGATAATTTGGAAGAGTTCTTCCATACTGGTTACTAGCACCTCTAAGAATTGCATGAGCAAGAGGATTACCATCAGTATGTACCTCCCAGTTGGAATAAACAAAAGTATGGCCGCTTTGAGCTGCTGTAATACTGTTCATCATAACAGATAAATCGCCACTAGTTGGATTCTTCATTCCTACTGGTACGTCAAGACCAGAGGCAGTAAGTCTATGCTGCTGATTTTCAGCACTTCTCGCACCAACTGCAACATACGACAATAAATCTGATAAATATAAGTAATTCTCTGGATAAAGCATTTCATCTGCTGTAGAAAAGCCTGTATTAGCAAGAACATCTATATGAAGCTTTCTTATAGATATAACACCTTTAAGCATATCAGATGGAGCATTAGGATCAGGCTGATGAAGCATACCTTTATAACCTGCACCTGTAGTTCTTGGTTTATTAGTATATATACGAGGACATATAACAATCTTATCAGACACCTTATCTCTAATCTCAGCCAGCTTATTCATATAATCAAGTACAGCATCTTCTCGATCAGCTGAACAAGGTCCAATTATAAGAAGAAATTTGTCTGATTCACCTCTAAATATTTTTCCTATTTCTTCATCATTAGCTTTCTTCTGAGATACCAATTGGTCAGAGATTGGATACATTTCTTTTACTACTCTGGCTGAAGGCAACTCTCTACGTAGTTCCATTCCCATTTTTCAAATCTCCTAATTTATATAAAATAACAAAATTTATAAATTAACACTGGTCTTTACTCTTAACATAATAAGAACCAATAAACTTAAGGGTTCCGCATATGACAGAAAGCTCTTTAAGCATTTCCTGTCCATTTTCATTGCTAACATCACCCTCTGCTTCAACATAAAAATAATAGTTCCACTGAAGTCCCTTAAGCGGACGACTTCTAAGGCTACGCATATTATAGCCATGAGAACCAAGAATATTAAGGGCCTGAGTAAGTGCACCTGGCTGATTGCGAACAGTAAACATTAATAAAAAATTCTCATCCTGGAATTTTTTAGTTGATTTTGGCATATTCTGAGAACGAGAAAAAGCTGCGAATCTTGTTGTATTATTACTTGCATCTTGAACGCTACTTCTAAGAACCTGCAGTCCATAGGCTTCACCTGCCTCAACAGAAGCGATTGCAGCAACTGAAGAATCATTCATCTCGCTTACAAGCTTGGCAGCATTAGCTGTACTAGAACAAGCTTCGGTTGAAAAGCCATACTCTTTTATTAATCCAGCACACTGATCAAGTGCCTGTTGGTGACTATATACTTTCTTAATATCCTTGATATCTGTACCTTCTTTTACAAGTAGGTTGTGAGATATTTCCATATCATATACATTATTGATGTATAACGAGCCATTGAACATAAGATCTATTACAGCGCCTATTTCTCCTGCATAGCTATTTTCAATCGGAAGAACAGCAGCATCATTGTCACCCTTTTCAACTGATTTATAAGCATCATAGAAAGACTTATATGCATTGGCATTGGCCCCAGGAAACAGCTTGGTAGATGCTATCTGTGCATACGCACCTTCAATACCATTATATGCTACTCGCATGCCACTTTGTACATACTCCTGATAAACACAGGATATATCTATGGTGCTACGAAGAAAGTTCTTATAATATCCAACTATAATAGGATCAGTAATATATGAGCAGTTTCTTTCTATAAGACTTGTTTCTCTTGCAAGATCTTTAATTGGAAGTGCATTTTCCATCTTATATTCAGCGATAGCTTTTGCACATTCCATTCTTTTTTCAAACAGACTGGCCATTTCCTTGTCTATTTCTTCAATCTTTACTCTAGCTTCTTTAATATCCATAGCTAACCCTTCCATGTAAATAACATATTATATATAAATATTTTTTAATCTTTTATTATATTCATCTCACCAAAACCTGCATAATCATACATCTGAGTCGATTCACATACAATATAGCAAAGTGGTAAATCAGCAATTGGTTTTAAATCCACAATATAACTACTACTAATATCAATCATATGAAGCTGTTTATTATGCTTAAATACATCTGCTTCGGTAAGCATATGGCCGTGAACATTAATCTCTTTTAGTGCCTGAAGCTTTGCAAATACGGGAGCAACAGGTTCTAGTCCAATTATTGAATTATCATAATAAAACTGACCATCGTCATCTAACGAATATATTTTAGCCCAGTGCATATTAATATATTCAATTGATTGATTAAGCATGACCTTATCTAACATAATACCAAAGCTTGCATTCTCAAGATTAAGCTTCTTAACATTTGGCATATTTAGAACACATGATATATCATCCCATACAAATGTATAATTCAGACATAGCTCTTCTATTTGATTACACTCAGCAATTGTATAAATCTCTGATGCATATAAAGAACCATTATGTATATGAAGCTCTTTAAGCCCAGGCATATTATATAAAAAGTTAAAATCATGACCATATGGATAATACAATGTCAGCTTTTTAAGTTTTGATAAATATTGTAAATTCGAAAGATCATATGGTCTTCCAAAATATAATTCTTCCAGCTCAGTTAATCTGGATAAATCTGGTTTGCCAGCATCATCCTGCTCAAAGCTATCTTCAAGTCCTAGCTTCTTTAGATTGGTTAATTCACCAATAAAAGTATAATCATCAATACTATAATTACCAAGAAGATACAATTCATCAAGCTGATGCCCAATCTTCTCAACAGAATCAATATTAATAACCTTAGAATGATTTAAAGAAAGCACTTTAAGGTCAGATAGATTTTCAATAAATCTAATATCTTTAAGCCCATCACAGTATAAATATAATTCTTCAAGCGAAGTAAGTGATGAAATGACCTTTAAATCATCAGCTGACAAATCATTGGCCTTAATTGTAAGTGAACGAAGCCTCGGTATTTCCAATAATTGATTTAAATTAAGTGGATTATATCCAGCATCAATCGTGACTTCTTCCAAATTATCGAAAATAGTCAAATCATACGGATACATAGTTCGATACACATTAATACTTGTAATCTTTTCAGTATCAACATCTTCATGTAATGTATCCCATACATCACCTTGGTACCCTATATGTTTAAGGTTCTTAAATGATACTTTCTTGGATCTAGTTTCACTAATCTCTTTCGAATCAAGATATTCTATATTAGGAAAAATCGAGAAATATTCCACATAGAAGCTTTCCTGTGGAACAGTTATTCTTCCCTCGGTATTGTCGCTAAGCTTATACTCAAGGAACATATTTTTATAATCATCATCATAATTATAATCTATATATATAACGCTTTTAAGTTCCTTATCACTAAGCTCTGTTATATTTTTCCCAAATGCATCCTGAGCAAAATAATTAAATACTATAGAAGTTCCTACTGCTTCTAAAATATCATCCTTTGATAGCTTCTCTCCTTCAAAATACGATGGAGTTGAAGGATAAATTGTCTCGATATTCATAGGTGGTGGAGTTTTCTTACCTGCCAATATTCCAAGACATGCAAAAAAGCCTATTGCAACATAGGTTATAGCCACGATAACAACTGCCTTGAATGCTCCCGTATTTGCACCCAGTTTATCATTCCTAGCATTTAATGAAGTTTCTTTAACCCTTACTTTATTCTGCTGTTTTTTTAATTTGGCTGCTTCTTTCAGCTGAGCTCTTCTAAGCTTTTCTTCCTTTTTCTCAGCTTTTTTTCGTTCTTTTTCTGCCTTCTTTTCGTTACTTTTATCCCAAGGATCAGAATAATCAGTTTTCGAATAATTATAAGAAAAAGGGTCTGCCGTAGATACTTCCTTATAAATATCATATCCACGAAGAATATCATTTGGTATAATCGCTTCAATATCTCTCTCTATTGAAGTAGTATTGCCAAGTTGACGAAGAGCAGCACTAATTGTGTGAGCATCCTCCTCTGAAAGCCCACCAGCAACCTTAATTGGGGGATTCTCCACATCCCTTTTAGCTTCATATAAAGAAACTCCAGAAAGTTCTCTATATATTTTAATTGTTTTAATCTTTTCTGAACCTACAGAAAGAAGCATTACACTATAAAACATATATTTACTTTCCTACATTGTCGATATCATATGGAGTGCTCTGATATACATAATAATTGAGCCAGTTTGTATACAATAACTGACCCGCAGAACGCCAGTTTACTATTGGTCTATTATCTGGATTATCATCTGGAAAATAATTTTTAGGTACCTTAGGGTTAAGACCTTTTCCTAAGTCTCTAAAATATTCATTGGCCAGGGTATTCCAGTCATATTCAGCATGACAAGTAACAAAAAACTTACGCGAATCAGTGGTTTTAACAATAGTTACACCTGCTTCATCAGAATAAGCCATAAGTTCAAGTTCTGGCACAGATTCTATCTGCTCCTTAGTAACACCTATCTCTCTTGATTGAGGTGCATAAAAAATATCATCAAAACCTCTAAACAAAGGTGAATTAGGACTAAGAACACGATGTGGATATATGCCTGAAAGCTTCTCTTCGAAAAAAGTATGCTGCAAACCATAATAATAATAGAAAGCTGCAAATGCTCCCCAACATAAATAATAAGTGCAATGAACATGATCCTCGCACCAGTCCATAATCTCACAAAGTTCCTTCCAGTAAGCAACATCCTCATACTTAACGCGCTCAAGTGGTGCTCCTGTAATAATCATACCGTCAAATTTACGATTCTTAATTTTATCAAAAGTTGTATAAAAAGAATCAAGATGAGTAGCATCAGTATGTGTCGATGTATAGCTTGCAGTCTGTAAAAACTCAACATTAACCTGAAGAGGACTATTTGAAAGCTTTCTAAGAAGCTGTGTTTCAGTAACAATTTTAGTTGGCATAAGATTAAGAATAAGAACATTGAGCGGACGAATATCCTGATGCATAGCTCTATTCTCAGTCATTACAAATATATTTTCATTTTCAAGTATTGCCTGAGCTGGCAAAGAATCCTGAATTTTAATTGGCATTTCAATTACCTCTGCTTATAATTTAAGTTTATTTTAACCTTTTAATTATAGTCGACTTCTGTTAACTTGGCAAATATTCGCTTATAAACTCTTCCTCAGTAATAATTCGAACTCCAAGTTCTTTTGCCTTTTTATTTTTGGATGAATTAGAGGTTGCATCATTATTAATAAGTGCCTCTGTTTTGTTGGAAACTGAGCCTGCAACCTTACCCCCCTTTTCTTCAATTATAGCTTTAAGTTCATCTCTGTTGGTAAAATTCACAAGGGATCCAGTTATAACAAATGTCTTACCAGATAGCGTTTGAGTACTAGAATCTATGGTAACCTCTATAAACTTAAGTTCTTTTCTTAGCCCATTAATCAGCTCAATATTCTTCTCATCATGCATAAATGCAACAAAACCTGCTGCAAGTATATCGCCCATGCCCTCAACGGCACTAATTTCCTCTGCTGAGGCATTCATTAGTTTATCTAAATCATAATCAAACGCCTTGCAAAGAAGCTTAGCGTTGGCACTTCCTATACCCTGAATACCAAGTGCATTAATTAATGAATAAAGCATACATTCTCTTGAAGAATCCACACTCGCTATTATGTTTTCATAGGATTTCTCACCAAAACCTTCCAGCGCGGTAATCTTGTCACGATATTGCTCAAGCTTATATATATCAACATAATCTTTAATAAATCCAAGAGAAGCAAATTTTTCCAAAGTCGCTTCAGATAAACCTTCAATATTCATGGCATTTCGTTCAACAAAATGCGAAAATGCCTTGATTTTCTTGGCTGCGCAATCATTATTGGCACAATATAACATTTTAGTGTCGTTATCCTGCCTTATCTCAGTCGGACCACCACATACTGGACAGGTGTCAGGAATTATTAGATTTCCAGAACAAGTCAAATTCTCAGCTATCTGAGGAATAATCATATTAGCTTTATATACCGTGATTCTATCGCCTATACCAAGCTTTAAGTCCTCGACATATGAAATATTATGAAGCGACGCTCTTGAAACATTGGTACCTTCCAGATCAATGGTATCGAATATTGCAACAGGATTAATAAGTCCAGTTCTACTAGGGCTCCACTCAATATCACGAAGTACAGTTTCCTTTATTTCATCCTGCCATTTAAAGGCAATTGCATTTCTTGGAAACTTTGCAGTTCTACCAAGACTTATACCATATGCAATATCATCATAAGTAAGCACAAGTCCATCCGATGGTATATTATTGCTTTCAATAGAATTCGCAAACCACTCTATGGTCTCTAGTATATTTCCACTATTAACTCTCTTGTACTCAACAACATCAAAGCCTAGATTTTGCAAAAACTTAAATTGATTTTCAAACGAGTTATTAAAATCAATATCTTCTGAAGAAACCAGTGAAAAAGCATACATTCTGACATTTCTACTTGCAGTAACCTTGCTATCAAGCTGACGAACAGAGCCAGAGCAAAGGTTTCTAGGATTTTTATATTTAGAGTCCGCATCTTCTATGCCAGCATTAATCATTTCAAAATCAGAATATGTGATTACAGCCTCTCCTCTAACTATTAAGTCACCTTTATAAGATATTTTAAGCGGAATATTCTTAAATGTTCTAGCATTGGCAGTAATTACTTCCCCTATCTCTCCATTACCTCTTGTAACAGCCTTAAATAGTTCTCCATTTTTATATGTAAGAACAATTGTAAGTCCATCAAGCTTCCAAGAAAGAATTGCTTCTTTATCACCAACCCATTCACGAAGTTCTTCCCTATCCTTTGTTTTAGCCAAGGATAACATTGGCTTTTCGTGAGCTTCCTTAGGCAGAAAATCCACAGATTCATATCCGACATTAACTGTTGGAGAATCAGATAGTGTTATACCTGTCTCTTCTTCCATACGAACTAGCTCATCATATAGCTTGTCATACTCATAATTGGACATTATCTCCACATCCTCGGCATAATACGCTCTTGATGCTTCATTCAATTTATCTACAAGTTCTCTCATTTTATCATTCATAATCTGTACCTATTACTTAAAAAATCACTCTCCATCAAGTCTACCACATACTTTGTTTAATGGACATAGACAAATAAAAATCCAAAGCATAATAGAATTAATCTAACTGATCTGCTACTATACTTTGGACTAATGTTAAATATTATGAAATGTTCTTCCTAAATATCAAGAGTCTCGCCTACTTTTGCAACTACCTCTTCCATACTCATGCTAAGCGCTGTTGCCATTTCACTGAAAAATACACGTTCTGCATCTTTTAATATTTTTTCTTCCATAATGTTGAGGCTCTTATGTATCTTACGATTCTCGCGTCGCATATAACGAAGAAGCTTAATCATTTGTGATATTGCCACATCATCGCCTGATTTTATGATGATATCACAAGCTTCTCTTTTGGGAGTATATAAGGCTTTTCCAACTTTTTTAACCTCACCAAGTATTTTATTGGCTTCTTCTGCACTAATAACTCGGCGGATAATATCATCTTCACGTTTCATTGATACAAAAATCGTACTTTTCATATCCGAAACAGGTTTTAAATGATAATAAATCTTGTCTGGATCACCAAAATCTACAGGACCTATATCAACTACCTGACAAGAACCAGTCAGACCATATAAAACAAATTCTCCTATATCATACTTAGCCAAAACAGCCTCCAATTCTTCTTTATAAATTATTTAAATACAAAGAAATATCTATTTACAATTATAAAATCTTCATTTAATAAATTTCAATATAAATTATTTAATATTTGATATATTGCCATCAAAATTTTATGGCTTAAATCTATGCAAAATGCCTAATCAAAATTCATCGACAAAATCTGCATTATAATAATAAATCATACTAGTTAACAAATCCTTAACAAAATTAGAATTCCTTTATTTATTAGGGTTTCACTTGCGAGCATTGTTCTTATTTGATATTATATAAATGCTGATTTACAGCGACTTTTTAGTAAATAAACGGAGGATATATCACAATGACAACTAATGAAAAAGCACTTATGCTCCATGAGGAGTGGCAGGGAAAAATTACTACTGTTTCCAAGACACCTGTTAAGTCAAGAGAGGATTTAGCTCTTGCTTATACACCTGGTGTTGCTGAGCCATGTAAAGTCATTGCTGAAGATAAAGAAGCTGCATATAAATATACAATGAAAGCTAACACTATCGCAGTTGTTTCTGACGGTAGTGCTGTTCTTGGTCTTGGTAATATTGGACCAGAAGCTGCTATGCCTGTTATGGAAGGTAAGGCAGTTCTTTTCAAAGAATTTGGTGGAGTTAATGCTGTTCCTATCTGTCTTGATACTCAGGATACAGAAGAAATTATTAAAGCTGTAACATGGCTTGCTCCAACATTCGGTGGAATCAACCTTGAGGATATCTCAGCTCCTAGATGTTTCGAAATCGAAGAAAGACTTAAAGCAACTCTTAATATTCCTGTATTCCATGATGATCAGCATGGTACAGCTATAGTTGTTCTTTCAGGTATCATCAATGCACTTAAGATTATTGGTAAGAAAAAGGAAGATTGTCGTATAGTTGTTAATGGTTCGGGCGCAGCTGGTATAGCTATTACTAAGCTTCTTCTTAGATATGGTTTCAAGCATGCTATTCTTTGCGATTCCAAGGGTATCGTAAGCAAGAACTCTCCTAAGCTCAACAAAGTAAAACTTGAAATGCTTGAGGTTACTAACCTTGAGAACAAGGAAGGTACATTGGCAGATGCTGTTGTAGGCGCTGATATCTTTATCGGTGTTTCTGCTCCTGGAGTTCTTACTCAGGATATGGTTAAGACAATGAATAAAGATGCTATCATCTTTGCAATGGCTAATCCTGTTCCAGAAATCATGCCAGATGAAGCTAAGGCAGCAGGTGCTCGTATAGTTGGTACTGGACGAAGCGATTTCCCTAACCAGATCAATAACGTAGTTGCTTTCCCTGGTATTTTCAAGGGCGCTTTAGAGGGACGTGCTTCTCAGATTACAGAAGATATGAAGCTTGCTGCAGCTGAAGCTATCGCTTCACTCGTTGATGAGAAGGATTTAACAGAAGACAATATTATGCCACAGCCATTTGATCCACGTGTTGCTGAAACAGTGGCTGCAGCAGTTAAGGCACTTATCTAATATTAAAATCAATTAATGGAAATCAAACGATGGAATGATAAGCCATACAACAATTTGGATTATCACTTAAAAAGCATATATGGCAAAAAGATATACAAGATAGCCATTGATGGTGGAATGACTTGTCCAAACAGAGATGGCTCACTTGATACACGAGGATGTATTTTTTGCTCAAAAGGAGGCAGCGGCGAGTACGCTGCTTCTTTTGACGTGGATAATCCATCAGTTCTTGCCCAGTTAGAAAAAGGCAAAGAATTAATAGCAAAAAAGACACTTGATGGTACCCAGTATATTGCATATTTTCAGCCTTATTCCAATACCTATGCTTCAATAGAATATTTAACTTTATTATATGAAGAAGCACTCTCAGACCCTGAATGTGTTGGCTTATCTATCGGAACAAGACCAGATTGTCTTGGAGAAGAAGTTTTATCTCTTCTATCTAATCTTCGTGATAAATACGAAGATAAAACAATATGGATTGAACTGGGACTACAAACTATTCATAGAGATACAGCAATTTATATTCGTCGCGGTTATGAATTATCCTGCTTTGAGGAAGCTGTTAATAAATTAAATAATATTAGTATACCTATTATAGTGCACCTAATACTTGGACTCCCTGGCGAAAGCGAGGATATGATCTATGCCTCCATCGAATATCTTAATACATTTAATATATTTGGTGTCAAGCTTCAGCTTCTTCATGTCATATCCGAGACTGACCTCGCCACTGACTATTATGACCGGAAATTTGAAGTATTAACTCAGGAAGAATATACTGATATACTAATAGGCTGTATCGAAAGGCTTAGCCCCGAAATCGTCATTCATCGAGTGACTGGTGATGGCCCAAAAGATAAACTAATTGCACCAGAATGGTCCAAAAATAAGAGAAATGTACTTAATACATTACTATCAGAAATGAAAAAAAGAAACACTTGGCAAGGAAGATTATATGAGCAGCCAGAACATAGCAACATTATATAAATTACTAATTCTATACATGCTGGAAGTAACTAAAGCACCTTTATCCAATTCTGATATAAGCGACTATATTCTTGACAAAGGATACACAGACAGTATAAAGCTTCAAGTGGCTATAAGCGAACTGATTGATGAAAGTTTGATTGTATCTACTCCAATGCATAATAGAACCTATCTAAATCTTACTAATGAAGGACTTGATACAATAAAATCTCTTGAGAGCCGTATATCCCAAACATTACGTTCTGAAATATACGAATATTTGATGCTTAAAAAAACTGAATTAAACGAAAAGCACTCCATACTTACTTCGCATACCAAAACAGCAAGCGGCTACACTGCAAACTTTATTGCCAGAGACAAGGATGGAGAACTAATGAACCTGTCTCTCTCATTTCCAACTGAGTCTCTTGCTGTATCAGCTTGCGAAAGCTTTAACAAAAACAGTAACGAAATATATAGCTATATAATTGAAAAATTAATGCAATAATAAAAAAACTTCAGTGAAGATAATTCCACTGAAGTTTTTTTATTATTGTTTTATCAGACTATTTATTAATATCTTCTAATATAAGCTTCGCAATGGCATCTCCAAGAGGCTTCTTTCCCTGAGGATGAAGATCGTTATCCTCTCCTGTTCCAATTGAAACTATCATATGTGAATTAGGGATATCCTGACACTCAGCCTGAGTACGCTGCATCTTTACCCAAAACGATTCTTCTGGAATAGGTCTATCACCCTCTTCATATACATAATCAATGAAGTTAGGTAACTGAATATAATATACTGGTAAATCAGCATCCTTCCAATTTTCACGATATCCATTAATCATCTTAGTAAATTCATCATGATAAATATCATAGAAATCACAATTACTTTCACCCTGATACCATATAATGCCTCTTACTGCATGGTTAAAGCAAGGATATAACATACCATTATATAATGCAGTTGGCTTCCAGCTAGCGAATATCATATCCTCATTTCTAGGCATAACAGCACCAATCTTATATTTCCATACTCCATCAAGCTTTATTATCTCGTTGACACCTTCAACTTCTTCGAAGAAACAGTCTCTCATAACTCTGCGTCCTTCATTAGAAAGTACACCATATAACTTTCCTGGTGTAAATCGGCCGTGCCCCTTCTCTACGCGAAGTCTAACTGTAATATCATTCTCGCCCTCGCGGAGTAAATCACCTGGTATAGTATATCTTCTAGGTGGATATACGTATGGAGTAGTTCCAACTTCTTTTCCATTAACATATATCACATCGCTATCTACCATAACACCAAACCATAAAGGAAGATCTTTACCAAGCATGCTCTCAGAAATGTTAAACTTTTTCTTAAACCAAACAGAACCAATAAATCCCTTAAGTTCACTAAGATCCTTAAAAAAGAATGGTATCTCCTGTTCCTTCCAATCACTTGTATCTGTATCTTCATTCATCCAGCATTCTTTAAGACCAAGATCCTTTTCATCTGCTGTTCCATACCACTCGCTACCAATACGTGCATTTCTATCAAGTATACTCTTAACAAATGAAGGATCTTTATACTTCTCAGCCTCTGCAAGAATATCATCATAACCTGCCAGCATCTCACTACTCATCCAGCACTCAATTGGGCTTCCTCCCATAGTAGTATTAAGAAGTCCCACATGAACTCCTGTCTCGCCAGAAAGCTTCTTCGCTGTAAAATATCCAATAACGGACATCATCGGAAAAGACTCGGATGTAACGCATTTCCACTCACCATCAACATGCTCATCAATTGGCCCAAGATATTCTGGGTGTTCTGGAATCTTAAATTCACGAATAACTGTATTATCCATCACTTCAAATTCTTCTGGATACATATCTCTAACACGGTACATCGGAAATTCGATATTAGACTGTCCAATTAACTGAAGCACATCTCCTACATAAATATCCTCACTGCTAATAGATTCTGAATCATCTTTAACTGTAAGAGTATAAGGTCCGCCAGCTGACATAGATGCTAATGATGTATCGAATCTGCCATCAATTACAGCCGCATTAACTATCACATTATTAAAAGATATTTCAACCTTATCACAACTTGACCATCCCCATATATGAATGGGCTTATCACGCTGAATAATAGCACCATTTCCAAGCATTCTAGGTAATTTTAGATTACTCATAATTCTTCTCCTTCATAATTATGCAGATTAAATCTTCCAGGTTTCCTTAGGTCCAAGATAAGAAGCCTGAGGTTTCTTCGAAGCTTTATATATAACAAGCTTTTCAAGAACAAAACCTTGACTTAATGGGCTTATATTAAAGGTATTAACTCCTTCATTACATTTGATATCCACCGTTAATACTCTTATATTATCAAGCGCACCCTTGCACCAGTACATATTCTTATCATCAATACGATAATCCTTATAGAAAGCATCAGTCATTTGATTCTCTCCGTCATTAGTATTATATACTATCTGAAGCTTATTATCACGATAAACAGGATTAGTTGGTGCTATATATATATCAGCCTGATAATCCCCTGCTTCTTTGGTATATATTGAATATGTAATAGCAGGTCTATTCTCAGAATTATAATAGGAGCCTGTTACTGGGAATGCCTTTAATCCGCACTTTGTTTTACCAAAATTCTCCAATAAAACAAATTTTGCATCATTACCATCGTCATTCTTTCCTGCCACAATCTTTGAATATCCATCAGCTTCGATTGATACATAATCATCGTTAAACACATATGTATTAGCTGGTACATCAGTTGGTATGATAGGCAATGGTATATTAACTGTTGTATGCATCATTTTATTAACAAACATAATGCTGGCAGTCTTCTTTTCTCTGTCAATCTTAAGTTTATCAAGACTAACCTTAACAACCTTCATGCTTCCGGCCTTTACTATACCCTGCATACTATCAACAGTGATACATTCATCATTAACCTTTACAGTATATTCTGCATCCTCCTTACCTGTTGAATAGAGATAAATAGACGCTTCATCCACATTATATCTTGCAAAATCTGGAAGACATATGGTTTTCTTTGTCCAGTCTCCACCCTCGGATACCATACCATTCTCGGGAATAACAACTGCTATACGAGGCTTATTTCCAGGCTTTAATCTATGAACTACTGGATATCTGCATTCCTCTTCATTCCAATTATTAAAGCCTATATGCTCCGATAATCCCATTCCATACCACTTGCTATCATGAGCAGCATGAAGTTCGTTTACTATATCCTCATCTCGTGCTATAGCAGCATCAATCTTATCAGCTACTTCTCCTGTTATACCTGCTCCAATACCAGCCAGGTAATGATTATAAGTGGTATCAAGCCATAACTTCGAAACATTAAGATTAGCTGTAAGTGGATAATATACTATTTCATAAAATGGCCAAGAATAGTTCTCATCATATATTTTCTGTGCCTTATCCATAAGTTTAGAACACTCATTATAAAGTTCTTCTCTTTCCCTATAAGCCATAGGAGCATATACATTATCATTCATATGCTCAGGTCTTCTTATATGAGAGATTCGAGTATATCCTTCAAGCAAATCTACGATATCATTTTTCTCGTCAGAATTTCTCTCTGGGAAATTAATATCGGTAAAATACTTTGTATAATCGGACGCACTATTAATATTATTAACGCCCCACTTATCATAGTCATATGCCATAGACATAAAATAAGAAAGAGGAAACTCATTGGTAAATATGTCACCAACATTTACAATCCAAAGATCTCTTATTCCGAATTCATAGGCATTTGTCATCTGTTCCCATGTCTTATGAAGCGATGAAGAATTAACCCATTCATATGATACAGGTGAGCCATGATAATCAAAATGATAATACATACCATAGCCACCCTTATGATTTCTCATAGACTCATCTGGTAGAGTTCTAAGATTACCATGATTATCATCACAAAGCATAAGAGTAACGCCTTCAAGTTCTTCACTTCCTATAAGGCCAACTGAATTCTCATCACCATAAAAGAATGGCTCAACCTCTTTATAAAGCGCAAGCATACGAGGAACTTTATCCAGGTCTTCGTTTACATACTTTTTAATCAGCTGATTCTGACATACAAGTACATCTCGAAGAAGATCAATATTATCCTGAAGAGTTGCACTTTCGCCAAGAATAGTTGAATCAAACTCTCCACGCATACCAACAGTTATGACGTTCTCATACATACCGTTACGCTTAAGTCCATCTTCCCAGAATCTTGTGATACCTTCTCTATTAGAACGAAAATCCCAGGCATCTCCATATATAGAATCTTTTCCTCTAAGATACTTATATTCCTCACCATGACGAAGACAAGGCTCATGATGAGACATACCCATAACAACTCCAAGCTCATCGGCAAGTTCAGCACTAAGTAATCCTGGGCCATCAACTGCAAATCTACCAGTCCACATAGCAGGCCACAAATAGTTCCCCTTCATACGAAGAAGAACCTTGAAAATCTCTTCATAACACTTTGCATTAATTCCACCAAATCGATGGAGTGTCCAATTACCAAATGCTGGCCATTCATCATTAATGAAAAATCCTCTAAAACGAACTGATGGCTCTTTAGTTGTTATCATATCAGCATCTACAAGAGTAACTGCATCCTGTTTCAATGGATTCACATCAAGCCAATCAACAAATGGAGATACACCAAGAAGCTCTGATAAATGGAATAATCCATATATAGTACCTCTCTTATCGCTACCAATAATATATAAAGTACAGCCATCAGCGCTTTGAGCCATCTTGAAGCATTCTCTTTTACCCTTAATATCACTTAAATCAATAACAATATCATCGAGTATGCTAGAAACATCAACAGTCGCAAATATAATGTTTTTGGAGCCCTTTACATTGCTTATAGTAGGTCTTTCCAAAAAAACCTTCTCCATATCATCAAGTACATATCCTGCAACCTTTTTTACTCCACTAAATTCGTTATCACCACAGGCAAGAACAAGCTTACCTGCTTTAATATCGCTGGATTTGATTTCAAAGCTCATTTTATATCTCCTTTTTTATATTATAAAACGCAAGAAACCTATGGAAGAATGCGCTCTTCTCCCATAGGTATTATATATATTATTCTGCTACAAATTTATGAATAGTATTTCTAATAGCACCTTTACCTTCATTTAACAACGCAAAATCATCAAGAACGGTTTCAGCTAGGCCAGCTTCATATAAATCAACGCCCCATATAGATGCATCGTGAAGAAGAGAATCTAGAATAGAAGCATTATTACTATTATCTCCTAACTTTAGATTACAAGTGATTTTCTGAACTTCTTCCAATAAGGGATCAGGGCTTGGGGAGAAGCTGTTGCCATTATCATCAAGTCCCATAAGATATCTTATCCATCCTGCATAAACAAGAGGAATAAGCTTAAGTGATTTTACATCAAGACTTTCAGAACTAATATATCTCTTTATTGTCTCTCCAAAACGTATAGGAAGCTTCTGAGAAGTGTCTGTCGCAATACGCTGTGGGGTATCTGGCATAAATGGGTTAGGTATTCTTTCGTTCAATACATCTGAAAGAAAGCTCTCTGGACTAATTACTCCTGGATCAGTTACAACTGGCATACCTTCTTTATGACCAATAATCTCAACCATAGTACGAAGATCATCATCCTTCATTTCATCCGAAATTTTAGTAAATCCAAGCAAGCAACCATATATCGCAAGACATGTATGAAGTGGATTAAGGCATGTACATACTTTCATACGCTCAACCTTATCAACGGTTTCTCTATCAGTGAAAATAAAACCTGCTTTTTCAAGCTCTGGTCTTCCATTAGGGAAGCTGTCTTCAATAACCAGATATTCACACTCTTCAGCATTAACAAATGGAGCAACATAAGTGTTCTTATCTGTAATAACAGGCGCCATATCTTCTATACCTTTATTAGCAAGCATTGACATAACACTTTCATCAGGTCTTGGAGTGATTTTGTCAATCATCGTCCAAGGGAATGACACCTTATCACCAGTAATATATTCCATATATCCCTGATCTGTTTTACCCTCCGAAATCCATTTTTCTGCAAAATGAAGGGCCATCGCACGGAGCTTATCACCATTATGAGAGCAGTTATCCATACTAACCATGGCAATAGGAAGAGCTCCCTGATTATATCTGTGTAGAAGAAGGCTCATAACATTCTCCATATATTTCGATGGTGCATAACCTTTTTCTGTTATGGTAAAGGTAACCATCTGAAGCGATTCTTTACTAAATATTGCTTTAAGTCTTTCATAATCAATATGATTATCATCAAGCTTGAGAGACTCTGTAACAGATGCAACAACATCTAAATCAATATCACCACTACCTTTAAGTGTCGCGACAAGACTAAGATTATCATATGAATAATTTATTTTATCAATAATCTGATAATCGAATCCTTCAGCACATATAAGACCTGCATCAAGTACACCATCGTCAAGTAAATTCTGGACACATCTCGCCTGAAATGCACGAAATATATTTCCTGCCCCAAAATGAACCCAAAATGGTCTTTCATATGTATTCTTCTTAACATCATCTATATCATACTTAGGAAGAGCTACTCCAGCCTTCTCCCAAGTACTAATATCTTTTATTCCTTCTAATGTAAGTTTCATTGATTACCCCTTAAATAGTGAAATATTACGAGTTCGCCTTAACAATGGCTTCCCATAAACCATTAAGATATGTTGCACCAAGAGCTCTGTCATAAAGTCCATAACCCGGCATCGCAACTTCATCCCATATCATTCTTCCATGATCAGGACGTATATAGCCTGTAAAGCCTATATCATAGAGAGCTTTCATAATCTCATACATATCGAAATCGCCATCGCTTGATAAATGTGCTGATTCTTCGAAATCATCCTGTGAATTAAACTTAAGATTACGTACATGTGCAAAATGAATACGTCCCTTTAATGAACGAATCATATCTGGTAAATCATTCTGAAGATTAGTACCATATGAGCCTGAACAGAATGTCACACCGTTATGAGGGTTATCAACCATCTTCATCATACGTAATATATTTTCTTTATTTATAATAATTCTTGGAAGTCCAAATACACTCCATGCTGGATCATCAGGATGAATAGCCATATTAATATCATATTCATCACATACTGGCATGATCTTTTCCAGAAAATATTTAAGGTTTGCAAACAAATCTTCATCAGTAACATTTGCATACATCTCGAAAAGTTCTTTTACCTTTGCCATACGTTCAGGTTCCCAGCCTGGCATAACAGTTCCATTCATATCCTTGTTAATTGACTCAAACATATTCTCTGGATCAATTGCATCAACTGCAGCCTTAGTATACGCCATTACTGTCGAACCGTCCGCACGAACTCTTGCAAGCTCTGTACGTGTCCAGTCAAATACTGGCATAAAATTATAACAAACCATATGAATACCTTCTTTTCCAAGGTTCTCAAGGGTCTTAATATAATTGTCTATGTATAAATCTCTGTCTCCTCCGCCAATCTTAATATCATCATGAATATTAACACTTTCTATTCCTGATATTTTAAGACCAGCTGCTTCTACTTCCATTCGAAGAGCATGTATTTCATCTTGTGTCCATAATTCACCAGGCATTTTATCATAAAGAGTTGTAATAACACCCTTAACACCTGGAATTTGTCGTATTTGCTTAAGTGTAACTGTGTCATGGCCTGTACCAAACCATCTAAATGACATTTCCATAATTGTATTCCCCAATCTGGGCCAAAGCCCTATATATAAGTATTCTCTCTATTAATTAAGTATACATTTGCATATATGTAATAACAATTACAACTATTCTTTTTA
>JAZRXF010000003.1:0-24954 GCA_045600085.1 Lachnospiraceae bacterium | reverse complement strand
ATTCAGAGATAGGATTAATTCCCATTCACATTCCTCCGATTGTTTTCTTACTTGATAACTATATCGGAAAAAGTTATGTAAAACTTAACCACTTATTACGAATAATTTGATTAATAATTATGGCTCCATAATCTTTGTGACCTGAGCTGCTATTTCTGCATCCATCTCACCTAGAATTGCACCTCTCTGTGCTGGTGTCATAGCCCACATAATCTTAGCGACAAGATCAAGATTATTAGTCATTGTATTAAATATCTTGGCTGCTTCTTTTGGATCCATTGTAGAGTATGCTTCGGCATATTCTTTAAGAAGCGAATCCACCTGCTGCTGTTGTACTACCTGCTGGTAGAGATACTCTGCTGTTGTAGGATCCATGCTTTCATAATACTTGATATATTCAGCTGCTCCTGGCCCATTTTCAGCATATATTACTTCTTCATAGAACTCTGTTTTGATACGCTGGAACTCAACCTGCTGTGATTCGAATGTCTGAAGACGCTCAACTTCAGCTTTAAGTCTTTCAATCTCGCTGATATTAGTTGTATTGGCTGACTTAGCACTTGTAAGTTCCATTTCAAGGGCTTTAATCTGGTTAACAGCATCCTCTAAAGATGTATAACCATAATAAGCTTCCATGTCCTCGGTCTCTGTAGTAACATCTCTTGGTAAAATCTTATTTACAATCGGAACATCTTTTAATATAGGTGTTAATACATTACTTCCAAATCCACCTATGTCAAGTTTAACTAATATACACAATATGGCAATCCATATAAATATAATGAAAAGCGTAATGATGAACATCGAGAAACCACCGCCTGGTGCATCATCATCAAGCTCTGCTTCCTGATCAGCGAGTTCCTTCGCTCTTTTTTTAGCTTCTTTCTGTCTTGCCTTCTGCTCGTCTTTAAGCTTCTTTTTCTCATCCTGTATTTTCTTTTTTTCAGCTTTAAAATCTGTATCTGCCATTATTCATCATCCTTTTGACCATATACATAGCTTGTAAGCTCATCTATTTCCTTGGCCTCTTTAATGCTTTCCTCTTTCATAAATTCCTCGAAAGCATTTTCACGAAGCTTTTCATGTATCTTGCGCTCCTGCATGGCGTCCTGCATTCGTTTTCTGGCATTTTCCAGATTTTTTTCAGCCGCCATCACCTTAACACGCTGTCCTTTTATTTCTTCATCAATATAGCTTGCTAAAGCTGTATTTTCCTTTATCGACAAAATATCTATCTTGTCCTCACGCATTCTTTTGCCTTCTAACGCTACCTGTTCACGTCTGGCCTTAAGAGCTTCCAGCTTTTCTTCCTCTTCTGTAAGCCTAACGCGCATCACTGCAAAATTTTGCTTTTCCTGTTCTTCTAGTTTTTCTTTTATAACCAGAACATTCTGCATTGCATATCTAAATATAGCCATTAATTATATCCCACAAATCAGAACAGTGAACTAAGCTGTTCTAATGATTCTTCAAATGTAAACTTTGTATCAACTTCCTGAAGCAGAAATTCATTAACTGCATCTATCTTAGAAATAGCAAAATCAATATTCGGATTAGAGCCCTTCTTATAAGCCCCTATATTAATAAGGTCCTCTGCCTCCTGGTATGTAGCTAGTACATTTTTAAGCTTTCCAGCTGCCGCCTTATGTTCTTTAGTTGCCACCATACCCATACATCGTGATATGGACTGAAGCACATCAACCGCAGGATAATGGTTCTTATGTGCTAGCTTTCTTGATAGCATAATATGTCCATCAAGAATACTACGAGCAGTATCAGTTATTGGCTCATTGAAATCATCACCATCAACAAGAACCGCATATAGACCTGTTATAGAACCCTTATCATCTCTCCCTGCTCGTTCAAGAAGCTTAGGCATTTCTGAATATACAGAAGGAGGATATCCTCTTGTAACTGGCGGTTCACCAATCGCAAGACCAATCTCTCTTTGTGCCATGGAGAAACGCGTAAGATTATCCATCATAAGAAGGACATCTCCGCCTTTATTTCTAAAATATTCGGCAATAGCTGTAGCTGTTTGAGCTGCTTTTTTTCGTTCTAGTGCTGGCTTATCCGATGTTGCTACAACAACTACTGATCTTTTCATACCCTCTGGTCCGAGATCTCTCTCTATAAATTCTCTAACCTCTCGGCCACGCTCTCCAATAAGAGCAATAACATTTATATCAGCTTTAGTATTTCGCGCAAACATACCCATAAGAGTCGATTTACCAACACCCGAACCTGCAAATATGCCTATACGCTGTCCTTTACCGACAGTAATAAGTCCATCTACCGCCTTAACTCCAAGAGGAAGAACCTCTGAAATAATAGTTCTTGTCATAGCATCTGGCGAAGGAGCCTCCATTGGATACTCTTCATAAGTAGTATATTCAAAGTCACTAATTGGTCTTCCAAGTCCATCAAGTACTTTTCCAAGAAGAAAATCCCCTACCTTAACCATAAGTGGATGTTCTTCGTTCTCAACTATGCATCCAAGCCCTATACCATCAGTGGCTTCATAAGGCATAAGAAGAGTCTTATTATCCTTAAAACCAACTACTTCAGCCAGTATATGCCCCTTACCATTGTCGGCGTATATTTTGCACAGTTCACCAAGCTTGGCATCAGGGCCCTGCGACTCTAAAGTCAGTCCAACAACATTGCTGATACGACCAAGCTTTCTATAATACTGTTTGCTATACAAACTATCATATTTATTAAGATTTATTGTATCTGCCATATTATTCATTAGGTTGCATACTTAAAATTTTAAGCTGCTTATTTAGTAGACGAAGCTGTGTATCAAGTCCAACCTCAAATATTCCTGCATCAGACTCAATCATACATCCATTCTTTTCAAGCGAATGGTCTTCTATTATTTCAAGATTATCTATTAAAATACCGCTTGCTTTTGAGATTTCCTCGCTTGCACTTTTCACGATTTCAAAATCTTCCTGCGCCACATGGATTATGTAATGTTTGTTACTATCCATACCACTAAGAGCTTTATCAAGCAAATATAGAATAATATCTTTGGAATCAAATAATTCAATGCCTATGATATTGGCATAGATATCTGCAAGCTTATCTACAAGCATTGGTTCAAGCTCTTCTCGTAGCGATGCATACTGCTTCTCAAGTGCGCTCATCTTTTCATTATATTCATGCTCAAGAGCTTTATTTTTGGATTCATACTCGCTAATAGCATTTTTACTACCATCCTGATACCCCTGATTGTAGCCTTCCTTTTTAGCATCCTCCAAAATCTGCTTGGCCTGCTCTCTTGCATCAAAGAGTATCTTTTCGGCCTCAGCCTCAGCATCTGCCTTTAGCTGTTCGAGATCAACTGGGCGTATTATATTGGAAGACTCTTCTGTCTCCTCATCCATATCACCTACAAGCCTAGCAACCTGAATGGAATCAAGCCCCTCAACAAAACCATCAGCGCCTTCTATGTCTTTATCTGAATCTACAAGACTAAGCTGCTTTTCTTTTATCTCTTCAAGCTTTTGCTTTATTATCTCATTATTATCAATTGTCACATAATTACTTGGGGATAATACTACATATCCACCCTTTAAAATGCCACTAGACAATGATTTCGTCGCCTCCACCACGGGAAATAACTATTTCGCCAGAATCCTCCAGCTTTCTGATAATATTAACTATCTTCTGCTGAGCTTCTTCAACATCCTTCATACGAACAGGACCCATAAACTCCATATCTTCCTTAATCATCTCTGCTAGACGCTTTGAAAGATTTTCAAAGATAACATTTTGAACTTCTTCGTTGGAACCCTTAAGAGCAAGCCCTAGTTCATTGTTATCAACATCACGAAGCACACGCTGAATAGATCGGCTGTCGAGAAGAAGGATATCTTCGAATACGATCATCTTCTTTCTGATTTCGTCTGCAAGTTCTGGATCTTCGATTTCCAGTATCTCCATGATATGTTTCTCTGTTCCTCTATCAACTGAGTTAAGGATTTCAACAACCTGGTCAACTCCACCAATAATTGTGTAATCCTGGTTAACAAGGTTCGCAAGTTTCGACTCAAGAACTCGCTCAACTTCTTTTATAACATCTGGGCTTGTTCTATCCATTGTTGCAATACGTTTTGCTACATCAGCCTGTCTTTCAGGTGGCAATGCCGAAATAATCATTGATGATTGACTGACAGAAAGGTATGAAAGGATAAGTGCTATGGTCTGTGGATGCTCATCCTGAATAAATGAAAGAAGCTGTGTTGCATCGGTCTTCCTTACAAATTCGAAAGGCTTAACCTGAAGCGATGCTGTAAGCTTTCCAATAACATCCAGTGCTTTTTCTGAACCAAGTGCCTTATCAAGAAGCTCCTTGGCATATCCAATACCACCTTCTGCAATATACTGCTGAGCAAGACATATCTCGTAAAATTCATTAATAACTGATTCTTTTACCTGTGGAGAGATACTTCTTGTATTCGCAATCTCAAGAGTTAAATCTTCGATTTCATCCTCTTTTAGATGCTTAAATACAAGGGCAGACTTCTCTGGTCCAAGAGCTATTAATAAAACAGCTGCTTTTTGCAGTCCGGTTAGATTCTGCTCGTTTGCCATTTGTAACCTCCTCTAGTCCCAATCCTCAGCAAGCCAGTTACGAAGTAAGTTGGCAGCTGCTTCAGGATTATCTTCTACAAATTTTTCTACTATCTTACGTGCTTCAGACTTGTCCTCAACACCAATCTCTTCAAGCTCTTCAGGTGGATTAGACTTGAGGATTTCCTCGATACTAATCTCCTGCTCTTCCTGCTCAATTGGAACTGCCTTCATACTTCTAATAATTACAAAGAGAAGAAGTCCAAGTATTAATGCAATAAGTACAAACTGAAGTATATCTGAAGAATCAAGATTGATTCCTTCCTTGTCCACAAAGAATGGCTCAATATAATGTATAACAGAAATATTACTTCTTGAAATACCTGTAGCATTGGATATCGCGTCGTATAACTCTTCTTCAACTACTGCTTTGGATTTAGCCGAATTGTTGAGCTTATATTCACTCCATGAAATACCATCAAGTAATCCCTGAGCTTTAACATCCTCTTCACGAATAATATTATAAGTAAGTGCTGTAATCGAAATTGAACTTTCACTGTATTTAATGGCACCTGCAGGAATCTGCTTCATAGTAGTCTTTTCATTAGGCACATAATCATAAGACTCTTCTATTACCTGGGCTGACGAATATTCACCTGTTTCATACTGGTATGTTGTCTCTGTGTTAGAATCAGTACCTGGATTACCACCTACACCACCAGTAGTATTTGACTGATATATATCCTTGCTTGCTAATACGCCCTGATCTTTACCTTCATCTGGCCAAAAAAGATGCTCTGCCTCCTCTGTATATGAATTATCAAGGACGATATTGGCTGCAATTTCAACATTGGAAAATTCGCCTGAAGCAATAAGCATCTGCTTTACATCATTCTTGATAATATTAGTCACCTGCTCCTTAAGAGCATATTGTGATGATGCGGTACCATAAGTTGATTCTTCATCAGAACCTGAGAATAACATTCTACCATCTGAATCTATAATAACTATATTCTTGGTACTATCATTGCCAAGTCCTGTTGCAATAAATCTTGCAATTCCAGCAGCAGTTTCAGTTGTACACTCACCCTTCAAGGTAAGAATAACACTGGCACTCTTTTCTGTATTTTTAGCAATAAGTGTACCGTCATCTTCTGGAATGTTTAATGTGACAATAGCATTCTTAACAAAAGAATATGAACGAAGTGAAGTTTCCATCATCTTCTCAAGATATACCACATGTCTACGCTGTTTATCAGCTTCAGTTGTAGAAAAGCCTCCACTCGTCACATTATCTATACTGAAAGAATCAGCATAGATATCATTGGAACCTAGAAGAAGCGTGGCCGTAGTATAATCTTTACGATTGATTTTTATAATAAGTCCATCCTCACTAAGCTTATAGCCTATGTCATTGCTTGATAAAAGATCTATAACTTCCTGGGATTCCTTGGCCGTTTCAGCCGAATAAATATTAACGTAGGTTGGTCGTGATACAAAATAAATGAGTAGCGCAAAACCGGCAACTAATACTATTGCCATTGCTATAAGTGCTCTCTTTTGTCTCGCTGTGAATTTTTCCCACCAATTAATAAATCTTCCTGGCAATGCCTTGAACCAGGACACTATTCTATCTACCATTTCTTCACCTCTAGGCTTTTGTAGTTACGAATCGACTTTTAGTGCTTTCCAAATATGACTATATCTGCATATTCATTATCTCTTTGTAAGCTTCAAGAAACTTGTCACGAACGGCAACTGTGTACTGAAGTGCTGTTGAAGCTTTTTGAAGAGCTATTGCTAAATCATGTGTATTATCTGTCTGTCCAAGAGCAAGCTTGATTTCCTCATTCTCAGCGTCAGATAAATATTTGTTAGTTGTATTAAGGCTATTTACAGCCGAATTAAAAACAGCGCTGAACATATCGCCATCTTCGGATGTACGAATCTTACTCTTCGTATCAAGTGGCGAAAGCATCTCTATTGTTTTGCTGTTTTCTATAAATGCTGGTGATACATTCATTTAAAATCCCTCAACTAATTTATGACTCCAATAAACCAAGACCCTTCATTGCCACTGATTTGCTGGCTGTAAATGCTGTCGCATTGGCCTCATAAGCCCTTGAAGCATCGATAAGGTTGGTCATTTCTGTAATAGTATTTACATTAGGATATGTAACATATCCGTTTTCATCGGCATCTGGATGCGATGGATCATAAACCATATTCATCTCAGATTCATGATCTTCACTTATCTTGGATATCTTAACACCATATCCTATGGCATCACTGCTTTCTATATGACGTCTAGAAGTTCTTCCATCACCTACTATTGAATCAAGAACATGTCCAAATGGTCTTGATGCATCAGTCTCCTGTGTCTGAAAGGTTACAACTTTTCGTCTATATGGTGTACCATCACTGGTACGAGTAGTATTGGCATTGGCAATATTCTCAGCTATAGTATCCATACGATAACGCTGAGCTGAAAGGCCTGTCGCCGTTATATCAAATGCGGTAAACATTCCCATAATCTACACCTCCATTACTTCATAACCGAAGCAAGGTTCTTAAAATCCTTATTGATACTATCTATAAGCGCATTGTACTTAATCTGGTTCTCAGCTAAGTAAACATTCTCAGTATCAATATCCACGTTATTGCCATCCATTCTGTATGAATAATCGGCAGCATCTGTATATACTCTAGGGTTTATATCGTTAGGATTAAGGTTATATACCTTGCTATCCATAGACTCATACTTGGAACTTCCAAGAGCCCTTCTAAGTTCTTTCTCAAATGATACATCCTGACGCTTATATCCTGGTGTTGTAGCGTTAGCTATGTTGTTAGAAATAGCCTGATTACGAAGCCATGAAGCATCAGCTGCTCTATCAAGAACATTTATATAATCAAAAATATTTGAATTCTGCATAAAAAACCTCACAAAAAACAAAAGTGGTTTACATAGGTATCCTTTTTTATTATATAAGACTAGTACAAAAACACAAGTAATTTTTCCAAAAAATCCCAATATCTAGATATTTTCACGAAATATCACCACAAAATATACACCTCCTAACTGGTTTAAATAACATAACCCATATTGGTTTCAAATAACACAAAAAGGACCCTTGATAGAGTCCTTTCTAAAATTCATACTTTCCTTAGTAATTACCTATTATTTTATTAATCTAATCCTATATAAGCATTTATCGGTTTTAGTTCTATATTTCTTTAGCTTTGCTATTTATCAGCCTAATGAAGAAGTGAATTAGTTAGCACTTTATTAATAACCTTTATATGTGTTCCCTTCATTCCTGCTGACTGAGTTGTAATAAGTCCTGCACTTTCCAGTTTTTTTAGGGAATTTACACATACTGATCTTGTTATGCCCACCTGATCAGCTATTCTGCTGGTCACTATAAGCCCTTCATCTCCGTTAATTTCATCAAGGATACACTTGGCAGCTCGAAGCTCCGTGTTTGTAAGTACCTCAAGAGCCCCCTTAACCACTTCATTCTTACGCTCATCCTCTTCAATCTCGCCTTTTTTTGCCCTCATGATTTCAAGACCAACAACGGTACTGCAGTACTCAGAAAGAATGATATCATCAAGATCATATTCCTTATTCTTCCTATATATGAAAAGTGTTCCGTATCTCACTCCCGCCACATCAATGGGACATACGATGGCATTATATTTATTTCGATCTTTAATATCAAATCCAAGTGTCATAAGACTACAGTTTTCTTTTGTCGATAACACCGTTAGAAATCTCTCATTAAGAGCCTCATCAATATGATATCCAACCTTACTCACTAAAAGCTCACTAATTGGAGCAAGTGCTTTATTGCATATACCAAGCACCTTGCCCTTTTTACTAATAACTAACGCATTGCTTTCCATAATATCTGTCATAACCTGGCAAATATCATTGAACACAACCTTGCTAGAGGTATTATTATGAAGCAAGCTTCCTATTTTTCTCGTCTTATCTAATAAGATAACACTACTCATTGTCTTCCTCTTCTAACTTCACATCAAATAATGCGTCCACAAAACTATCTGCATTAAACTTCTGCAAATCAACAATCTTTTCACCTACACCTATATACTTCACAGGCACACCAAGCTCTGACTGGATTGCGATTGCAATACCGCCCTTAGCTGTACCATCCATTTTTGTAAGCACAATACCTGTCAGGTTTGCAACCTCGCCAAATTCCTTGGCCTGATTAAGCGCATTCTGACCTGTTGATGCATCAAGAACAATCAGATTTTCACGATGAACCTCTGGAAATACCTTATCAATGATTCTGTTCATTTTTTTCAGTTCTTCCATAAGATTCTTCTTATTATGAAGTCTACCTGCAGTATCAACTAAAAGAACGTCGACACTTCTTGCCTTCGCAGCTGTTACTGCATCAAACAATACGCTTGAAGGATCCTGTCCCTCGGCGCCTCCTATCATCTCAACTCCGGCACGGTGTGACCACTCTTCAAGCTGGGAACCAGCCGCTGCACGGAATGTATCACAGGCAGCAAGCATAACCTTACGTCCTTGAGATTTCAAATGTGACGCAAGCTTACCTATAGATGTAGTCTTTCCAACACCATTGACACCTATAACAAATACTATTGATGTGTTTTTTTCAAATTCATAAGCAGTCTCGCCTATTGCCATCTCTTCCTTGATGGTATTAATAAGAAATTCACGGCATTCATTTCTCTTTTTAATATGCTCTGACTTCACCTGGCCACGAAGTTTATCAAGAATATTTTCTGTCGTATGTACGCCAATATCACCAAGAATGAGTATTTCCTCAAGCTCATCATAAAAGTCCTCATCAATCTTGTCATCATTAGAAAAGATTGAGTCCATACTGGCTACAATATTATTTCTTGTCTTTGTAAGTCCTGCTTTTAATCTAGAGAAAAGTCCCATCTTAGTAACAGGTTCTTCTGCTACTGATTCAGCTACTTCTTCTATAACCACTTCCGAACCTACATTTTCTTCTGTAGGTTCTTTTGATGTTTCTATTGAAGTTTCTATTATAGCTTCTTCTGTAGCTTCTATTGTAGTTTCTATTACAGGTTCTATTGCAGGTTCTATTGCTGTTTCTTCTGCACGCTCTTGTACAGGTTCTTCTACACCTGCTTCTTCTACTGTTTCTTCTACAGCTTCTATTGAAGTTTCTATTTCAGTTTCTTCCTGTATGTTCTTTTTTCTTTTGAACCAATCAAACATATTAGTTATTCAAATCCTTTTCAATTAGATTAACGCTTACAAGTGCTGATACACCTTTTTCCTGCATGGTAATACCATACAATCTGTCCGCCTTTTCCATAGTACCTCGTCTATGTGTGATAACGATGAACTGAGTATGCTTGGTAAGCTTATGAAGGTATCCGGCAAAACGACCTACATTACTTTCATCAAGGGCAGCCTCAATCTCGTCAAGAAGACAGAATGGTGATGGCTTAAGGTTTTGGATCGCAAACATAAGCGCAATAGCAGCAAGTGACTTTTCACCACCGGATAGCTGCATCATATTCTGAAGTTTCTTTCCTGGTGGCTGAGCTATAATACGAATACCTGCCTCAAGAATGTCTTCTTCTTCCATGAGTTCAAGAGTTCCCTTACCGCCGCCAAAGAGCTCTTTAAACACCTTATCAAATTCAACACTAATCTCAGCAAACTTTTCTGAGAATTGTTTTCTCATGGCATCATCAAGCTGTTCAATAATACCAATAAGAGTTTTTTCTGCCTCAACAAGATCGTCATGCTGAACCTTAAGTGAATTGTATCTCTCAGAAACCTGCTTGAAGTCTTCTATCGCATTGACATTTACATCGCCAAGACGCTTAATCTTATCTTTAATCTCTGCAACATTTCTCTTAAGTACAACAAGGTCTGTCATAGTCTCATCTCTAAGAGCCATCGCATCACGAAGAGATAACTCGTATTCATTCCACATATATCCTGTAAGACCATTGATAGAATCAGTAAGTTTTTCCTTCTGCGTATTAAGACGAAATACTTCCTTATCGAGTCCTGATATTTTATCACTGAGCTGCTCACGCTTTTCGAAGAACTTACTTTGATTGCTTGTCAGCTCTTCTTTCTTAGCTATCATATCGCCAAGACGCTTTTCGCCCTCTGTCTCACTAACATATGATGCTTCTATGGTTTTCTTTATTTCTTCAATATCATGTTCTTTATTGGCAACATCTGTATCATTACCAGCAATTGCCTGAAGCACTTCATCACGTTCATCAGTATATCGCTTTAACTCACCTTCGATACGCGATACATTCTGCTGTTCAAAATCAACCTTCTGAACTATCTTCTCTACTTCAATCTCCTGCTTACGGAGCTCTTCGGCAATCTGCTCTTCTTCAGTTCTCTTAACATCAAGCTCACTCTGAAGCTTAGCAATCTTTTCTTCAGTCTCTTTTTCAAGTTTTGCGGACGCTTCAAGTTTCTCGTCTATACCCTTCTGGCTATCCTTGATTTCCTGAACCTGATTGTTGATTTCTTCCTCTTCACGCTTTAGTGAATCAAGATCTCCTGTGGCCTGTTCAATACGCTCCTGGGCATTGACAACATTTAACCTTGCAGAATTCTGCTTGAGGAACATTTCCTGCTGCTCGAGCTTAATCTTCTCAAGCTCAAAACGAAGGTCATTACGTTCTTTCTTTATTTCATCAATTGCTTTATTGGTATCGTCGATAATCTGCTGTGATTTCTTAACCTTTTCAGTAAGTTCATCGATTTCTCGTCTTCTACCAAGGAGGTTAGAATTATTCTTAAATGCACCACCCGAAATAGCACCACCTGGAGCAAGAAGTTCGCCGTCAACAGTAACCATACGAATACCATAATCGTATTTACGAGCTATCTTAAGTGCATTATCAACGTTATCTACTACAACAATACGTCCAAGCATTGCCTTGGCAACATTACGATATTCATCCTTAATATCAACGATATCACAGGCCATACCTATAACACCCTTTTCACCAAGTGAATCCGGTTGTTTGAACTCCTGCGGATTAGTAATACTGGTAAGCGGAAGAAATGTTGCTCTACCAAGCTTATTCTCCTTGAGGAAATTAATCATTTTCTTAGCAGTAGCTTCATCATCGGTTACAATATTGTTGATATTACCACCAAGCGCTGTCTCGATTGCTGTCTCATACTTCTGTTCAACCTTGATGATATCGGCAATAACACCTATTATTCCCTTTTCCTCTTCCTTCTTTTCCATGACACGCTTAATACTGTTGCCATAGCCTTCATAGCGCTCTGCAAGATTTGATATCTGCTCGAGTTTTGACTTATCACTATGATAAGCAACCTGTGTCTCTCTAAGAAGTGAGTCTTTGGCGGTAAGTTCAGCCTTAATAGCCTCAAGTCTTACTTCCTTCTCTTTTTGAGTATTATTAAGCTTCTCGAGTTCTGCTGTTACAGCGTGAAATTCCTGCTCGAGTTTTTCTATTATTTCATGCTGCTTTTCTTCATCTGTTTTAGCCTGAAGAAGTTTGGAGTTAAGCTGTGCTCGACGAATTGTTACATTTTCAAGCATAGCATCATAACGAGACTTATCTGCCTTGATAGATGATCTATCATTGATAGCAGCAATTATTGCATTCTTATCATCTTCAATCTCATTGCCAATGCTTTCAATTGCAGCACGAACAGTTGCCAAACGATCAGCAACTTCATTTTTAACCTCTTCGATTCCTTTTAATATCTCATCAACAGAAGCTTTGCTTTCTGCAATATTCTTCTGTTCACTCTCTTTGCTCTCTATTTCCTTATTGATATTCTCAAGTCTGGTATTGAAATGGGCAACATTATTCTTTGCTGAATTAATCTGCTCCTTTAATACATTAATCTGGCCTTCGAGCTTAGTACGAGTAGTACTTGTATTTGATAAAGTACCTCTAGTTTCCTCGATATCTTTTTCGAGTTCTGCAATGGTATTCTGGATTTGCTCATACTGATCCTTTATTCCAGCGAATTCTTCCTGATGAGTCTGTAAATCTGTTGATGCTATATCAAGCTTCTTATCGACATCAGAAAGTGCAGTAGTAACTCTTTCGCTTTCAAGCAGGAAGTAATTGACATCAAACTTCTTTAATTCTTCTTTTTGACGCAAATATTCCTTAGCCTTTTCAGATTGCTTTTCAAGCGGTCCAATCTGTCTTTCCAGTTCGGATAAAATATCATTAACACGAACAAGATTCTGCTTTTCTTCATCAAGCTTTTTCTGGGAAAATGCTTTTCTTTTCTTGAACTTAACTATACCAGCAGCCTCATCAAAAAGTTCACGACGCTCCTCTGGCTTACCACTAAGTATCTTATCAATCTGGCCCTGACCAATTATCGAGTATCCTTCTTTACCTATACCTGTATCATAAAACAGTTCGTTAACATCCTTAAGACGGCATGGTGAACCATTAAGAAGATACTCACTCTCACCTGATCTATAAAGTTTTCTTGCAACTGTCACCTCATCAAAATCTATGGCGAGCTTGTGGTCTGAATTATCAAGTGTTATTGCTACATAAGCATATCCAAGTGGTTTTCTAGCCTCAGTTCCTGAGAAGATAACATCCTGCATTGAGCCACCACGCAGCTGCTTTACTCTCTGTTCACCAAGAACCCAACGTACCGCATCAGCAACATTACTCTTTCCTGATCCATTAGGTCCTACAATTCCTGTTATACCGTTGTGAAATTCAAAATTTATCTTATTCGCAAATGATTTAAATCCCTGAACTTCAATACTTTTTAAATACATTATTGTTACTCCGTTTCAACCAGCTTATTTTTAATAAGCTTTATTGCGTGAAGTGCCGCAGCTTTTTCAGCTGCCTTCTTATTACGCCCAGTACCTTCACCATACTGTTTGTCGTCAATATATGCTGCTATGACAAATTCCTTGTCATGCTCTGGCCCTGTTTCACTAATTAACTTATATGAAACAACACTATTCTTCATATGAGCCTGAACAAGCTCCTGAAGATATGACTTGCTATCTGATATATGCGCCTGCTCTATCTGACTATCTGTCAAAATAAAACGTAATATTATCCCTCTGGCCTCCTCCATACCGCCATCAAGATAAACACCGCCTAGTAGCGCTTCAAAAGCATCAGACACTACCGATGGCTTATTTCGTCCACCACCAGCTTCTTCACCTTTTCCCAGCTTTATAAACGAACCGAGCTCTATTGCCTTGGAACATTCATATAATGCAGGTTCGCATACAAGTGCTGCTCTCATCTTACTAAGCTTGCCTTCAGGTATATCCGCGTATTTCTTAAACAGATAATCACTTGAGGCCAGTTCGAGAACAGCATCTCCAAGAAATTCAAGTCTCTCATTACATGCTGTTTTATTAATCTTACGCTCATTTATATAAGAGCTATGAGACATTGCCTCTATGAGAAGATTCTTATTTTTAAAAGAATAACCAATATTCTCTTCCAATCTCTCCAATTCATTCTTCATAGCAATAGCCCTAACCTTCATCTATTGATTTTTTTATACAATCAAGGGCATCAGCCACTGTCTTAATATTATCCATATTGGCATTTTTGATCCTAATACCAAGCTCATCCTCAACGCATTTTTGTATTTGCATCATATCAATGGAATCGGCACCAAGATCACCCTCGAAGGTTGAGTCTGCTTGAATTTCTGAGATGTATACCTGAAGGACTTTGGTTATAGCCTTCTTTAATACCTCTAGTTCCATTATTAATCCTCCAGACCAAGCTGCTCTTTAATCTGATCATTGATAGCCTGAGACTTGAATGTAATACACTGAAGCACTGAATGCTTGACCTCAATGGCTTTAGCACTACCATGAGTCTTAACTACTAGTCCCTTAAGACCGAGCATAGGAGCTCCGCCGTAATCCTGAGCGCTGAAACCTTTTAGTGTTTTCTTGAGTGCAGGCTTTATCAAAAGGGCTCCAATTTTACTTCTAAGAGTGCTCATAAGACCCTGCTTAATAACTTTAACAAGCATATCTGCTGTACCCTCATAAAGCTTAAGGATAACATTCCCTACAAAAGCCTCACATACGATAACATCTGCATAACCAGCTGGAATATCTCTAGCTTCAATACTACCTATAAAGTTAATATCCTTGCACTCCTTTAGTAATGGGAATGTTTCCTTCACTAAAGCATTACCCTTCTCTTCTTCTGCACCAATATTAACTATTGCAACTCTTGGATTGTCTATTCCAAGTGCATTCTTATAATACAAACTTCCCATCTTAGCGAAAGCAACTAAATGCTGTGGCTTGGCATCAACATTGGCTCCACAGTCAATAAGAAGTGATATACCCTTTGCTGTAGGAATAAGTGGCGCAAATGGTGCTCTGTCTATACCTTTAAGACGACCAACAACCAGCTGCCCTCCTACAAGAAGAGCTCCACTACTACCTGCTGAAACTATAGCATCAGCTTTGCCTTCACGCACTAAGTAAAGAGCCTTTACCATAGAAGAATCTTTCTTCTTACGTATCGCTGCTACTGGTGGTTCAGCCATTTCAATTTCCTCGGTGGCATTAACAACCTCAACACGATTAGTATCATACTTATATTTAGCAAGCTCAGCCTTAACAGCCTCTTCCTTTCCAACAAGATAAATATATAATTCCTGTGACTCATTAAGCGCTTCTATTGCTCCCTTCACAATTTCAAGGGGAGCATTATCTCCACCCATAGCGTCTATTGCAACCTTAACTAATTCACCCATATATGTCTCCTTAAACAAATTATGCCTATTAAATCACACTATATAATACTAAAAAATGCCAAAAAACGCAACAAAAAAGGCCCTTCGCTTATAAGCGAAAGGCCATTAATTAATCATAACAAATATATATTTAGGCTATGCATTAATCAACAGATATAATCTCTTTTTTGTTGTATGCGCCACAAGCCTTACATACTCTATGAGGCATCATAAGAGCACCACACTTGCTACACTTTACTAAAGTTGGAGCAGACATCTTCCAGTTTGCTCTTCTCTTATCTCTTCTTCCCTTAGAAGATTTATTCTTAGGACAAATAGACATTTTTACACCTCCTGTCACTAGTTTCCATACCTTAACGATTATAAACATCCGTTAATTGTTTGTCAACTATTTATTTCGTCTTATTTTGATATTTCTATTTATTTTCACCAGCATCATCTTTTGTGCTTTGTTCAGCCTTGGCCTCTTCCTCTTTTTTCACATCTGCAAGATTCTGAACTGTTTCAGGCATCTTAGGTGGCATCTGATTGATTACTGGCGGTGGTGTTGGCTGAGTAAATACCTGAGGTATATCCTCTGACTCTTTGTTCTTTTTCTTCTTACTTGTGCTAACAATTGCCACAATGATAACAACTACAAGAATAACGCCAAGAACACCACATCCTGCTATTATAGCAGTCATAGGTAATGCAATACCATCTTTTTTATCAGCAACCTTTTCGTCAGGTTCCTTATCTTTCTTGTCCTTCTTATCTTTTTTCTTCTTTTTATTAGAATCATCTGTGTCAGTATCATCAACGTCATCATCGTCATCATCAATATCATCGATATCCTGACTAGAACCGTCAACTCTGTATCCATCATCTACGCCCATAATAAGACGATTGTTATGTGCATAATACTCAAAGCGAGGATTTTCTATTGGGTTGTTGATTCCAACTGATGCGAGTGTATCTGAGAACTCAGCATCTGTACCTGCAGCTACAAGCTGAAGATACTTCTCAATACCCTCATCTCTATCTTCTTCAAGCTCACAACGAAGCTCTTCAACACCAGCCATAGAAACTGAGTAGCTAATATAATACATTGGTGACTGGAATGTATGAGGAATTCTTACCCACTCAAGCATCTCATCTTTTTCACCATAACCCATACTTGCAAGGAATGGGGAATCGTATAAATCAGCATCACCATATTCTTCACATACATCATAATAAATTTGGTTAAGCCTCTCTACTGTGAGGTTATCAGGATTTGTATATACCTGATACTGGAATTCATCTTCCTTACAACCTTCAACTATAATGTATACATTGTTAAGAAGAGCATACATTCTCATAGCTTCTGCATAATCACCATAGAATTCATCCGCCCATTCATCATAAATAAGCTCAAGACCCTGTGAGTGAATTTCCGCAAGATCAAGATTGCATCCACCATAATACCACTCTTCATATGGTGCAAAATACATCTCATTATAGTGACCAAATTCATGAACTAATGTGTTGAAATCTGTAAAGTCTCCACTGGCACAGTTATACATAAATGGTGCATTGAACTGTCCACTAATAGAAATAGTATATCCACCTGGAGCCTTCTTATCACTCTGCTCGATATTAATAAGGTTATGTTCAACCATATAAGTGTATGACTCAAGCATATCATCTGATACGTCGGCAAGATGTGACTCAAACATCTCCATAGCGTCATCAACTGTTATTGCAACATCGAACATCTCGCTAATATCAGACTGATAGCTACGATATTCATCATATACTTCTTCAAGAAGAGGTGAATAATATGTCTTAACCTGGTCCTTGTAATCAGCAAGACCTTCTGGAGTATATTCTCTATCATAAATCTTGTCATAAGCATATTCAGCATAATTATCATAGCCATAGCTTCTAGCAATATTAGTACGTACCTCTACTAACTGAATATATAACTCCGCAAGTTCTTCGTTCTGAATTTTTGAAATCTCATAGTAGCCTTCAAGGAAATCCAAGTAGCTAATTTCGCCTGTGCCTACAGCTTCAGTAAGCTCATCCTTTGTATACTCTACGCCATCAATTTCGTAAGTAAGTACTTCGTTGTAAATTGTATCATACTTAAGCGAAAGCTCTGTTTCGAGTGAATCCCATTCCTTCTGCTCATCAGTCATAGGCTCATAATTCAAGATATCCTGCCATTCATCGTCATCATCGATACGATCATGAAGAACGTCTGAGTTATTTGAAAGAGCTATAAGATTATAAGCAATATTAATCTTATCAATTACGCTCGTAGAAAGATCACTATTATTCTGAACCCATTCATCATACTCTTCATTGTCAGCATCAAGATCCGAATAAATATGGGCAATAGCTCCATTACCTTCAAGGTCATTATAGTAATCTTCCATTGCTATAATAATCTCAAGAACCTCGTCGGCCTTTGATGTATCATCAACTATGTCTGGAAGGTCAGCAATAATAGCATCAAAGTCACTTTCCTTCATTTCAACATATTCGAAGTCCTCGAATTTAAGATCTGTATGCTCTACCTGGCTAATAAGTCTAGTATCTCTGCTAGCAGCATAGACATTAATAGATGGAATCAACAATGCAAGCGATGTGAGCATTGTTACAGATCTGATTCCGAATTTCTTAAATCTGTTCATTCTAGATTCTTCCTCCTCTTTTTCTCTCGTTATTACATAAAATAAGACGCAGACCAAGCTGCGTCTTACATAACGCCTTATTAATCAATTACATATCAATGTTCTGAGCCTGTACTGCTGTGAGAGCAACTACACCGACAATGTCTTCCCATGAACAACCTCTTGAAAGGTCATTAACAGGCCTTGCAATTCCCTGAAGCATAGGTCCGTACGCATCGGCCTTAGCAAGTCGTTCTACTAGCTTGTAGGCAATATTACCACAATCAAGGTTAGGGAACACAAGTACATTGGCTTTACCACCTATTTCACTATTGGGAGCCTTTGCCTTAGCTACCTTAGGAACAATGGCTGCATCTGTCTGAAGTTCTCCATCAAGAAGTAACTCTGGATACTGCTCTTTGGCAATTTTTGTAGCTTCAATAACCTTCTCAACCAATGGATGATGTGCACTACCCTTTGTTGAATGTGACAAAAGAGCTATGATAGGCTGACCACCAACTAGTGAACGAAAGCTCTTAGCCGATGAACTCGCAATTGCTGCAAGTTCTTCTGCTGTAGGATCCTGATTAAGACCACAATCTGAGAAAAGGAATGTTCCATTCTCACCGAATTCACAATTAGGAACATCGATAATAAAGAAACCGGAAACAAGCTTAGTCCCTGGTGCTGTTTTAAGTATCTGAAGTGATGGACGAAGAACATCAGCTGTTGCGTGGCAACAACCTGCAACCATACCATCAGCATCTCCAGCCTTAACCATAACGATACCAAAAGTAAGATAGTCACTAAGAAGTGTATCTCTGGCTTTTTCTGGTGTCATACCCTTTGACTTACGGGTTTCGTATAGTACATTAACATAATAATCCAGCTTGTCTGTTGTCTCTGGATCAATGATAGTAATCTTGCTAAGATCAAGCTCGAGCCAGTGAGCACCGTCCTCAATCTTCTCTCTCTTGCCGACCATAATAATATCAGCAATATTTTCTTCAATAATGTGAGCAGCTGCAATAAGTGTACGCTTATCTGTTGTTTCAGGAAGGACTATAGTCTTCTTATCAGCTCTAGCCTTATCCTTAATAATATCTATATAAGACATATCCAGTCTCCTTTCACTGCCGAAATCCTATGTAATATTATAATTCAAACTGGCCTACTATTCAACCTCACAATCACGCTTTCAATCACAAAAATACGCACAAAACAAGATTAACAATATTCATTTTACAGAGCGCAATCAACTATATTCTGTTTTCTTTTTATGATACGATTTCAGCCTTTACATTTTATGGTAAAATATTAGCAGTTCATTTAATTTGTACTATAGGCAGGGATACTATGACAATAGCTGGAATCATTTGTGAGTTAAATCCAGCTCACAACGGACACAAATACATATTTGAGCAGGCTAAAGCCGTTACTTCGGCTGATTATGTGGTTGCCATAATGAGTGGTGATTATGTACAAAGAGGTGAGCCTGCGCTTCTCGACAAGCACGCCAGAACACGTATGGCACTTATGCTTGGAGCTGATGCCGTCTTTGAGTTACCTACCATGTGGTCCACAGGCTCAGCACAGTATTTTGCCCGCGGCGCAGTAGCTTTATTAAAAGCCATTGGGGCAAACTATCTTGTTTTTGGAAGTGAATGTGGTGATATCAGTCTGTTATCTAGCCAGGAATTCAATACGCCCAATGATGTCCTTGGCAGTGAATATATAAAGGCCATTAAATACTTAGGCGCTGATATTACACCGTTTGCTATCACCAGGGTCGGAACAGACTATAATGACAGCGTAACTATAGCTAATAATATATGCTCGGCTTCATATATACGTGAACACATAGCGAATAATGACTTAACTTCTCTTTCTGAAACTATGCAAGATGATATTTATGATGTTCTTATTTCCGAAATTGAAAACGCTCGTATTGTACTTCCCGATGATATAAGCTCACAGCTTTATTACAAGCTTAACCAGGAAAGCGGCAATGGCTTTGACCAATATTTTGATGTTTATAATGACTTGTCTGACAAACTCATTAAAAACCTCAATATGTTTACAACCGTTACAGAATTTGCTCATGTCATCAAATCTAAGGATATTGCTTTTTCACACATCAAAAGAGCCTTCCTTCATATCGTACTTGGAATCACTAAAAAAGATGTTTCATTAGCAATAGAACGTGACTATCTCACATATATACGCCTTCTTGGCTTTAATAAAAGTTCATCTGGCCTTCTTTCTGAAATCAAAAAGACATCGACCGCTCCGATAATATCGAAACTAGCCGATGCCCATAATATTTTGGATGATTTTGAAATGAATATTCTCTCGCAGGATATAGCCAGCTCTCATCTATACAGTATGCTCGCCAAATCCTCAGTCTCAAACGAATATTCACGGCCAATTATCATCAAATAATCAGCCAATAATCTAATTAATAATTAATATATTAATTCTTGAATGAATGAATTGGAGCTGGTATTCTACCAGTTCTGTTAACAAATGCATCACATGAATACTGGTTAACAGGCATAACTGGTGCATATCCAAATAAACCACCAAACTCTACTACATCTCCAACCTTTTTTCCATATGCTGGAATGATACGAACTGCAGTAGTCTTCTGGTTAATCATACCGATAGCCATTTCATCGGCAATAATACCAGAAATAGTTGTTGCCTTAGTATCACCAGGAATAGCAATCATATCAAGACCAACTGAACATACACAAGTCATAGCCTCAAGCTTCTCAAGTGTAAGTGCACCTGCCTCTACAGCATTAATCATACCTTGATCTTCGCTGACAGGAATAAAAGCACCACTAAGTCCACCAACGTAACTTGATGCCATAACACCACCCTTCTTAACCTGATCATTAAGAAGTGCAAGAGCTGCTGTTGTACCAGGAGCACCTGCGTACTCAAGACCAATTTCACAAAGAATATCAGCAACCGAATCACCAACTGCTGGAGTTGGAGCAAGTGATAAGTCAACTATACCAAATGGAATACCAAGCTTCTTAGAAGCTTCCTTCGCAACAAGCTGTCCTACTCTTGTTACCTTGAAGGCTGTTTTCTTAATAGTCTCGCAAAGAACCTCAAAGCTCTCTCCTCTAACCTTTTCAAGAGCATTCTTTACAACACCAGGTCCAGAAACACCAACATTAATAATAGCGTCAGCCTCAGTAACACCATGGAAAGCACCTGCCATAAATGGATTGTCATCTGGAGCATTACAAAATACTACGAACTTCATACAAGCCATAGAATCGTTTTCTTTATCAATCTCTGCTGTTTCCTTAATAATCTGACCAATAAGTCTTACTGCATCCATATTAATACCAGTCTTTGTTGAACCAACATTAACTGATGAACAGATTCTCTCTGTTGCTTTAAGAGCCTTTGGAATTGAACGAATAAGCATTTCTTCTGAAGGAGTCATACCCTTGGAAACTAATGCTGAATATCCACCAAGAAGATTAACACCTACGGCCTTAGCTGCTTCATCAAGTGTCTTTGCAATCTTTACATAATCATCTTCACTCTTACAAGCTGATGCGCCAACTAATCCGATTGGTGTAACAGAAATTCTTTTATTTACAATTGGAATAGCATATTTTTTCTCTATTTCCTGGCCTACTGCAACAAGATCTTTGGCTGTTGTTGTAATCTTGTTATATATATTCTTAGTAAGCTCATCAATATCTGATGAAATACAATCAAGAAGGCTTATACCCATAGTGATTGTTCTTACATCAAGATTTTCTTTTTCAATCATCTCATTGGTCTCGAGGACCTCACGCTGTGTAATCATTTATTTGTTACCTTTCTATTAATTGATTAATGCACCAATAAATATAAATATTAGATTCTATGCATTGAATCAAAGATTTCCTCACGCTGACATTTGATAATAACGCCTATTTCCTCGCCAAGCTTAGCAAGCTCATCAGATACATCGCCAAATGACTTTGATGCATTGTTAAGATCTGCGATCATCATCATATTAAAGTAGTCCTGTACGATTGTCTGAGATATGTCAAGAATATTAACGTTATTCTCTGCCAAGTATGTACATACCTTAGCGATGATACCAACTGTATCTTTTCCTACAACTGTGATAACTGTTTTCTTCATTTTATTTTTCTCCTAATATGTTAATTATTAAATAATATACTAAAACTCTACTAGTGCTGATGGCTCATACCTTGAAGCTACTTGAATATCAAAATCGTCGGCACAGTATTCACTGCCTGACATATTGACCTCCATCCGAACAGCTTCATACGCCAAATCAGGCATATTATTTTCTTCACTAAGATGACTTAAAACTACGGCCTTCATATTATCATGAAGTATTGTATCAAGAAGTCTTCCTGCCGATTCATTGGACAAATGCCCATACTTTCCGAGTATCCTTCGCTTAAGTTCGTACGGATACTTCCCCATTTCCAGCATACGTACATCATGGTTAGCCTCTAGAAATAATACATCAAGACCCTTCATATATTCAACTATATATTCATCATAACAGCCTAAATCTGTGATAACTGCACAATTTTTATTATCTTTCGACACTCTGTATGCACACGGCTGGGCTGCATCATGACTTGTTTTTATGGATGTTACATTAAGATCACCAATCTTAATACTCTCATCATATCCTATCGGCTGAAAAAGTGAGTAATCCACTTTGCCAAGGGACTTATATCTTTTGATTGCTTCTAGAGTTCCCTCTGTACCATATACCTTTACCGGATATTTTCTAAGGAATACTCCAAGTCCACCTATATGATCAGAATGTTCATGCGTAATAAATATACCATCAATATCATTTCCGCATATATCAAGGCCCTCTAAACCCTGCTCCATTCTTTTTTTACTTATACCTGTATCTATAAGAATGTGTGTATTGTCACTTCCTACATATATAGAATTACCACTGCTACCACTGGCAATAGCCTTCATTCTCATAATTATTGTTCCCAGTAGATGTCAACGACATCTCCTTCCTGTAAAACTCTTAAAAAGTCAGTTGGCATGTTATTAACCTGAGTAATAAGTGCCTTTCCACCAACTGTAGTTCTATCAAAATCAATGTAATCAAATACATCTACAAATACATACTCAGGTTTTCCCTTTAGTATAATGGCCTCACCATTAACTGTAACAGCCATATCCCTAATTACTTTGGGGGCTTCTTCCTTTTCTCGAGGCTCAGACTCTAAACTATCTAATGTTTCATTTGATTTTTCTTCTATTACTTTCTCTGTAGCAAGGCCTTCTTCGTCATCAGACGACTCGTTATTATAATACTCACCGTCATCTTCAGGTAGCTCATCATAGCTTTTCGCCTCGCTAGAATCTTCTTTGCTAAACTTAACTGAGAAATTTTCATACACAAGAGTTGTATCATCCGCCTTTTCATTGTTAACGTAAACGCTCATTCCATACTCAAGATTAATATCCAGGAATTCTTTAATCTGCTTAACTGTATAATAATCAAGCATCACAATCTTATCGCCATCCTGAACATCATAATATAAAGTCTTAATCTCACCATTAATAAGAGGCATCTTAGGAAGCAAAACCCTGCTGCCATTAACATTTATCGCAAGATTTCCCTTAATCTCTGGTATTTTGTTAATAGGAAGTATCGCATCAGCTCCGGCTGAGGATGGAACAACCGTAATAACGTCGTTGGCCTTAATTTCATGATGAAGACTTACAACATCTCCATTTAACGTAATAACTGCAGGCTCACCAAGCTCTCCCCTTACTATTTTGTTAACGCCATTAATTGAATAATTAATAGGATTACCTCTTCTTGGGAATAAATGATCATTAGGAAATCCCGCATGCATAGCAGCGTCAACAACAGCAAGTGATGAACCATTGTACAGTTTCACACTTGTATCATTGAATGTAACATATATAAAGTTATTGTTCTGTTCATAGTAATTAAGACATATACCTATAGGTGTAACAAGAAGTGAATCCTTCTTTGTTCCATCCTTAAATTCTATGTTCTGCATTACTTCTTCGCCTCGAAGCGCAACACGCTGGGCGATAATATTCAGATTTTCTGCAATCTTTTCAGTGTAGCCTTCTATCTTACCGCCGCCACCTACTACGAATACCGCACTTACTGGCTTATCACCATTAAGCTCTAATATCTTGTCAGAAGCCTGCTTTGCCATATCACCTATAGCACCATCAAGCATCTTAAGTACTGACTCTTTCTTAATAACCTGAGGTAAAAGCATAATATCGTTATACTCTACTTCATTCTTCTCGCTAATTCCTCGCTTTATTTGTTCTGCTGTTGCAAAATCAACAAGGCAATCCTTAGCTATTATTTCTGTAAGACTGTCACCAGCCACAGGTATCATTCCGTAGGCTACAATACATCCATCTCTGGTTATCGATATATCGGATGTTCCTGCTCCCACATCTATAAGAGCAATATTAAGCATACGATAATTCTCTGGTATAGCTACTGCAATGGCCGCAATAGGCTCGAGTGTCATATTTACTACTTTAAGCCCTGCTATCTCAACTGCTTTATACAAGCCATCAACTACATCGTCAGGTAGGAATGTTGCTATTATATCTTCTCCTACACTTCTTGCATTGTGGCTTTCAAGGTTACTCATCTGATATCCGTTAAGATAATAACGTATTACAGAATTACCAACACAGTAAAACTTAATATCTGTATCATTCTCCTGCTGGAACTGTTCATATGCTTTTTCAATACCATAAGAAGTAAGTCCTGCTATATGCTCTGGAGTAATAAGAGTCTCTTCTTCAAAATCTATTGTCACACTGGTCTCTATTGTTTTAAGCACACGTCCAGCTGCCGCAATACATACTTCACCAAGCTTAATACCAAGTGTTTCTTCAAGAGCCTGCTTTACTTCG
>JAZRXF010000002.1:0-18541 GCA_045600085.1 Lachnospiraceae bacterium | reverse complement strand
TAACATAACTATTTCTATAAAGCAAACAAATTTTCGGAAAATATGTTCGATTAATTGTTGACAATCGAACAGATGTGCGGTAACATAACTATTAGAACAGATGTTCGTTATGTAAATTTTAGTATATGAGGTATTTATTATGTTACAGATGATGGATCTTAGTATTAACAACAATCGATACAACACTTATGTTGAGTACAGCAAAAGAGTAAACAAAATTAACAGTAGCAACTTTCGAAATAGAAAAGCTACAAGAACAAAGCGCACAAATAATAAGCTTAAAGCTTTACATATAAAGAAGTTTATCGCTTCTAAACTTATTGGTTTATTAGCTACTTTAGTGCTCATTATAGCTCTCTCATTATTCTTCTCATCTAGTGTTAATGCTGACAATGAAACACATTATTATAAGTATTATCAGTCTTATACTGTTCAGAACGGTGATACATTATGGAAAATAGCAGGCAAGTTTGCTCATGATGAGACAAGAAACTCTTATATGAAAGAGGTTCTTAAAATTAATGATATGGGTGGCACTTATATTGTAGCCGGCCAGAAGCTTGTTATTCCTTATTATTCTACAGAATTTAATGCAGGTCAGGCTATTGCCTACACAAATTATTAATTCCATCTCACAAATCAAATAAATACCTGCATTAATATAAAATACCCCGTAGGATATTCCTACGGGGTATAATATACTAAAGCCTTTTCGCTCATCGGATTAATGAGCATTTCTTTATTTTTAAGATGTTGTATAGTATTTATTAATATAAGATACATACACTTGTCCAAATCCTGGAATGCAACTTTTCGAATCTCATCAAGTCCAAGAAGCTTTTTTCTATTAGGCTCCATATAATCAGCTATAAAAACTATCTTTTCTAGAACGCTCATCTTAGGCTTTCCAGTTGTATGCCATTTTATAGCCTCAATAATATCTTCATCCTCTATACCATACTTATTTCTGGCATATTCACCTCCAAGAGGTGCATGTATAAGTGATGGATTCTTCTTTTCGAATTCATTTAATTCAATACCATATTTTTTGCACAAAGACAATGTTTTGTCATCGGAAAAGCACTTGGCACAATCATGAAGTAAACCAGCCACATATGCTTTTTCAGAATCAATACCATATTTGCAGGCAAGACAAAATGCTGTCGAAGCAACACCTATAGTATGTTCATATCTTCTTGGATTAAGATCCTTTAGAAGTCTAGTTTTAAACTCTGATATATCATAAGTTTCCACTTATTATTCTCCCGTTTTATATAGCTTATTAACCTTAATATATTCGATTACACTGGATGGAACATACTTATTGATAAGCTCATATTTTCTATCAGAAATTGCATTTCTAATATAAGTAGATGAAATATCATTATCATAATCAAATACATCGATTCTGGCACTATACTTATCAGTAAGAAAATGCACTACTTCCATGATATCCCTTTGATCCTGTTTATTATTATTTATTCTTCTAGCAACAATTATATTAGCTATTCTAAAGATCTCTGCAGACTCTTTCCAATTATCAATATAACGTAGAGAATCCTCACCTATAAGATAATATATCTCAGAATCATGAAAAGTATTTTCGTAATATTGTAAAGTCTTATATGTATATGAAGGTTCAATACTCTTTGCTTCAAAATAAGATATCTCAAATAGATCCTTATTATATAAAGTGTTATATTCATCGAGTGCAAGCTGAACCATCTCACACCTATGAACAGTGTCAGTTACATTGGATTTCAAATACGAATTGCCTGTAGGCATAACATATACATGATCAAAACCATATATATCAGCTGCCTTTTTGGCCATACCAATGTGACCTATATGAATAGGGTCAAAAGTACCGCCAAATATACATATTTTTTTCTTGCTAACAGAATCTATTGCCATAAACCACCTATTATCTAGGTAATACTATTACAGGATTGTCCTTAAAAGGTTTGTATAATACTATTTTACGTCCTATTATCTGAACAACTGTAGATCCAGTACGATCAGCAAGCATATTGGCCATCTCTTTAGAATCAGCTGTACAATTCTTTAGAACAGTTATCTTTACTAATTCATGAGTATTAAATACTTCACTGATAGCATTAGTAATCTCAGGAGTAAGATTAGACTTACCGATCTGAAATATAGCATCTATATTCATTGCAAGACCTTTAAGATGAGATCTCTGCTTACTTGTTAATTCCATAATTGCCTCTTTCTAAAAAATATAATAACAATGTATCAATCTATTTAATTCTTATAATAATCGAAAGCGAAACCATATATCCTTACTGTATCACCGTCCTGAATACCAAGGTTCTCAAGCTCATCAAGGATACCATTATCACGCATAAAGTTTTGGAAGAACACAAATCCCTTTTCTGATTCAAGGTTAGTATATCCAAGCATTTTTTCGATTCTAGGTCCCTCTACAACATATACTTCACGTTCATCATCAAAGTATACTTCATAAGGCTCTTCTACATATTCAAGCGAAATATCAGGATTATATTCCTGCTCAAATATAACATCCTCTTTATCAGATTTCTGTAAAAGCTCCCATACATAATTAATAAGTTCTTTAATACCTTCACCAGTAACTGTACTTATAGGGAACACCTTATATCCAAGAGGTTCAAGTTCTGCCTTTATTCTGTCAATTGGCGACTTCCATTCTGGGTATATAAATTCACCATTCTCATCTATATCTATTGGCTCATTATCTTCCACGATTACATCAATTTTATTGGCTGCAACAACCATAGGAAGCTCAAGAACATCATCTCCATACTTCTTTAATTCATTATTAATCATATGAAAGTCTTCTATCGGATCACGACCTTCAACTGATGCTGCATCAACAACATGAATAAGCACTTTATTACGCTCAATATGACGTAAAAACTGGTGGCCAAGTCCTAGTCCCTCAGCAGCACCTTCAATTAATCCTGGAATATCAGCCACAACATATGAACTACCTTCACCAATCTTAACAACTCCAAGATTAGGCTTTATAGTAGTAAAATGATAATCCGCTATCTCAGGCTTTGCATTGGATATTCTTGCAAGTAAAGAAGACTTTCCAACACTAGGAAAACCCACTAATCCAACATCTGCAATAAGCTTCAGTTCAAGCACAGCCTCCATCTCCTTGGCTGGCTTACCTGGCTGCGCATATTTTGGAGCCTGCATAGTCGAAGTAGCGTAATGCTGATTACCAAGACCACCTCTACCACCTGTCAATATTGTATATTCAGTGGTGCTTCCTGACATATCCACAATAACTTTACCAGTTTCAGCATCCTTAACAACAGTACCCTGAGGAACTTTTATGATGATATCTTCACCATCTTTACCTCTACAGTTTCTCTTGCCGCCCTGCTGACCATCTGTGGCAGAATATTTACGCTTATGTTTAAAATCAATAAGCGTATTAAGACCAAGATCAACCTTCAGGATTACATCTCCGCCTCTACCTCCATCGCCACCATCTGGACCACCATCTGGTACATATTTTTCTCTACGAAATGATACATGGCCATCGCCACCCTTACCACTTCTAAGTATTATTCTAGCTCTATCAGCAAACATCACTAATTACCTTTAATAAAACTAATAAGAGCCCCAAACAGTGTTTGAGGCTCAAATAAACTATATTACTGCTCTACTGGATATACAGAAGCCTGCTTCTTGTCGCGTCCTTTTCTTTCGAATCTTAAAACGCCATCAACAGTTGCAAACAATGTATCATCACCACCGCGTCCTACATTAACGCCTGGATGAATCTTTGTTCCACGCTGTCTATATATAATATTACCAGCCTTAACGAACTGACCATCAGCTCTTTTTGCGCCTAATCTCTTTGACTCAGAGTCTCTACCGTTCTTAGTAGAACCAACTCCCTTTTTATGAGCAAAAAATTGAAGGTTCAAATTCATCATGGTTTTATACCTCCTTATATTTTAACTTAACATAGCTTGTACCATAGTTCTTTGATACCTGTTCAATGCCAAGTATCATTGAGTCTAATAGCAAAGCTGCTTCTTTTGACACCGCCTGAGTGAAATCAACCTTTATAAAACCGGTATTTTCATCTTGGTTAGCGTCAAACTTGCAGTCGGTCAATGTTTCAATGGAATTGATTGTATTTATAACCAGCATACTTACTGCAGCACATACTACATCTTTGCCGTAATCATCAAATCCTGCATGACCCTTGCATGAAAAACTAACATATTCATTATTTCTGTTTTTATTAATAACTACAGAAATCATACATCTACCTAATTAAGCGTTGATCTTTTCGATCTTAACCTTAGTGTATGCTTGTCTATGACCGTTCTTCTTGTGGTATCCAGATTTTCTCTTGTACTTGTATACAATAACCTTCTTGTCTCTTCCCTGCTCAATGATTGTAGCTGAAACAGATGCCTTAGCAACATCCTTACCTACCTTCATAGAACCATCAGAAACAGCAACCACCTGATCAAATGTTACAGTAGCACCATCTTCTGCTGTGAGCTTCTCAACCTTGATAACATCACCTTCAGAAACCTTGTACTGCTTTCCACCTGTTGCAATAATTGCGTACATACGGTTTACCTCCTATATATTTACTCGCTAAATATGGCGCTTGATGCCAATTACTTGAATTAAACATCAAAACTTAAGCCTCTTTACGCGGCATACAAATGATATATTAGCATCCACATCATGTTATGTCAAGCAAATACATGATATTTTTATAGTATTTTTCATAAAAAATAGGCCGCCATATTGACGGCCTAAATTAATTATGAAAATTAATCTTATAAATCACTCATAAGCTTGTTCTTGTAGCCTGTATATTCTTCATCAGAAATGATAGCTGCTTCATTGAGCTTCATAAGCATATTAACCTTCTCCTGGAACTGATCCATTGTATCATATGGAGCAAATACTTCTTTAATAAGCTCTGATCTCTTAGCCTCATAATCATCCTGTGAAATAAGACCTGTAGTCTTAGCAACCATGTAAAGCTTTGTTCTAAGGATATAATCAGAAATTGTATTAACCTCTTTAAGAAGTTCAACCTTCTTGCCGTGGAAGTCAAGCTCTGATAACCATCCCTTGTCTTTCATCTTCATGATTCTTTCAGACTTAGCCTTGAATGAGCTTTCATCTCCAGCTGCCATAGTCATAACTTCTGCGATAAGCTTCTGCTGTCTCTCCTTGAACTCTGACTCTGTAACTGTTCCAGCCTTAACCATTGCTGGCCACTTAGCAAGCTTCATATCAATTGCATCAACTGAATCACTTGCCTTAGGCTCAAGAATCTTCTTAAGCTCTGTGATATCTCTCTCATACTCATCAGCTGGTATCATTTCACAATCACGAAGGATTGGAAGCTTCTGAAGCTTTAAGCAGAAAAGATCATTGGAATCCATTGGATTATAAGCAACTGAATCAAGAATCTTGTTCTTCTTTGAATCATACTCAAAATCACTAATAAGTTCACTCATAAGTACGATTGGAAGCTTTGTCATATTCTCACGGAATACCTTAAGATCCTTAACTGTAGGATCAAAACACTCGTCAACAATCTGTGCCTTATTTGCTTCGAACTCGCCATCAGAAAGCATTCCAGACTTCTTAAGTACGAAAATCTTCTGAATCTTATCACAGAATGCTCCGAGACCCTTCTCATCACAGATAAGTTTAAGCTTCTTTTCCTTATATTCATCAACACCAATCATTCCTGACTCGTGCATGATATCAAGCTTACGCATCTTCTGCTCATATGACTCTTCCTTAGCCTTAGCCTTAACCTGCTGTGGTGTAGGTGCTGGAGTAGCACTTGTAACAGGAGTAGCTGCTGGTGCAGGAGCTGGCGCTGGTGCAGGAGCTGGCGCTGGTGCAGGAGCGGCTGCTGGTGCAGGAGCTGGCGCTGGTGCAGGAGCTGGCGCTGGAACAGGAGCTGGCGCTGGTGCAGGAGCTGGCTTAGCCTGTGGAGCTGGCGCTGGTGCTATTGGACGAGGGGCTGCAACTGTCTTGGCGCTTGCACCAGCAGTATCTGCTGTAAGTCCACCTGCTTCTTTAGCAACCTTGTTAAGAGTCTCAATAGCTCTATCCATATCCTTAAGTCCTGGAAGAATTGTCTGTGTCTTCTTAGCACCGTATAATGTCTGTAATTTTGTTACAAGAACAAGACATTCAGCACCCTGGAATTCTCCAGTCTTTATCTCTCTAATATCCTTTGCTGGGTAATCATACTGTGATACATACTCATTCTTACCCTCTTCGTTACAAATATAACCCTTACCAGTGATCTTCACGCCATCTGGCTTTGTGTCATCAATTTGAAGAAAAAGTTTTTCCTGGTTCTTAGCAGAAAGAAATGATTTTAAACTACTTCCCCAGTTACACTGAAATACTTCAACTCCCATTTTACTACCCTCCTGAAAATATTTATCTTTGTCGTCTAAGAGACGTATTATCTTATATACATAATAACAACGAAAAGTACTGTTTTCAAATCAAAAATTGGCATTATTTGACATATCCGTCATTCAACTAATATACTAAAAAAACACTCGCGATTTTTGCGAGTGTTTCAATGTTTCACATCAATATAGTTCTATCCATCTTACGGACAATTTCATATATATCGGGATTGATTTTCTGCCTTGTTATTTCCGCAAGCCCCAATTTTGTTATATCTACGAGCTTTGGAGCAGGTTTTATCGATTCAAAAGCTACTTCCATCTCTTTTGTCAAAATAGTATTAAAATCAGCCTGCTTTGAATTGATTAAATCAATAATAATAATTCCAGACAGATTCCTTGCCATTATCTGATAAGCTATTTCATGTATAGCTTCGATATTTGTGTTAAGTATAGTCTTATCTTTATCTTTACCACCGGTTTTTCCAGTATTAACATCTATAACAGTCAGGGCCTCGGTTGGATTAATAAATAAATATCCACCACTTTTTAGCCATACCTTCACATTAGTAATTTCATCCATTTTGGATTTAAGTGAATAGAGAGATTGAATTGAAATTCTCTCATCATCATATAATCTAACCTCAACATTACCATATGACACGGAACCAAGTATTTGATTAATATAATCAAATGAAAACTCATCTGAACAAATTATGGATAAGTTTTCAAGGCCACCGTGGTATTTACTAATATAGGATAAAACACCTCCACCTTTATAAATTAAAGAATATTTATTTTGAGTTCTAGAAAGTGCAATAAGGTTATCAATATCTATATCCTTGTACTTAGTGGTGGCCAATGGTTTTTTATTGGAATAACCAAGCTTCTTTATTTGCAATAATACAACATCACTTTCATGGAGTTTGCCATCATATTGCCTATTAACTAAAATAGGGTTTGCCACTTCACTGCCTGGTAAAAAAACCTGATCTGATGAATTAATATTAACAAAGCAACCATCTATCTCTTTATTGACATGCGATATTACACCAATATAAATATCGCCCACATTTACAGCAAGCTTATTAGTTGTATCTTCAACATCGAAATAATGGATGCGTCCATTAACGAGATAAAAATAATGCAACAATCCATTACTATTTATAATAACCAGCCTCTTATTGACCCGGTCAGTCTTTATTTCTTCTAAAATATTTAGTTTTCCGTCTCTTGGTTTAATCATTTACTTATAAATATCAATGCAAATACTTTTATCCGACCCAGTCAGTCTAGTTTTCAAAGACGCCAAGCGGAACATATCTTATATTATCTTCCTCATTTATTTCCTGGTATATCTCTTTACGGATTATTTTTTTTATATCAAGTTCAAGATTCTCATATTTATTAAGAGTATCAATAACTTGGGCAGGTTTAATATTAAGTGAGCTTCCTGAAAGAAGTTTCATATTAAGCATTTCTTCCTTAATACAAAGCGAAATAATTCCTTCTTTAATATTAACTACTTTAATAGCACCCTTCTTGCCCTCTTTTTCAATTTCGATTTCTTCACGTGAAATATAATCTTCAATTATATTCTCAGTGATCTGATTTATATCATCTACTACAACATTGTACTCAGCCATTGCAACACTAGCCATTGCATTAAGCTTATCCTCTGGAACTAATGACGCTGAAATAATACTTATACCTTCATTCATCACTTCATTAAGCGAATTAACAATGTCATCAAGACTGGTATATGAGTTCACTTCGATATCACAATAATCGCCTTCTGTCTCCATGGAAACACCAAGCGGATAAGCAAAAGAAAGAATTTGATGAGGATTGAATCCTTCACTATATCTTATATCTATACCTGCTCTAATAATAGCTTTTTGAAAATATCGAAGTACATCAAGATGTCCAAGATAGCTTACAGGACCTTTACGACTAAATTTTATTCTAATAGCACTCGCCATATATTTCTCCATAAATCAACTTATTATCTAGGACAAATACCACATTTATAAGTAAACGCACCACATCCAGCACATTTGTCCTTACAATTCTCGGTCACCTTTTCATTACGAGCATTATCCCATTCACGAACAAGATAAGACTTATTAACACCAATATCAAGTATATCCCATGGAAGGAACTCATCAGTACTTCTTTCACGGAATATATAGAAGTCAAGCCCCGCTCCGTATTTATCAAAAGCGTCCATCCACACATCATGCTTATATTCTTCGGTCCAAGCATCAAAAAGGCAGCCATTTTTGTAAGCGTAATATATGGCATCAGATATCCTTCTATCACCTCTTGCAAAAACACCTTCAACAACACTGGTACCTGCTTCATGCCACTTATAGCTAATTGACTTTTTATTAAGCTGTTCAAGCATTGTTTTCTTGGTCAGTTCAGCCTTATCAATAAACTGCTGCATATTATTCATAGGAGCCCACTGAAAAGCTGTAAACGGCTTTGGTATGAAGAAAGATGTACTTGCCGATACCTGTACTCGTCCCATACGCTTTTCTTTTGGTACCGCTTCGTAATAGGCAGCCGCAATATCATTACACAGGTACATTATCTCCTTAATATCTTCATCCGTTTCAAATGGAAGTCCAAGCATAAAGTACAATTTAACCTTATTCCATCCACCCTGGAATGCCATTGTAGCTCCGGATAGAATATTATCTTTTGTAAGACCCTTATTTATAACATTTCTCATACGCTGAGACCCAGCCTCTGGCGCAAATGTTAGGCTCGTTTTACGAACATCCTGTACTTTACTCATAACATCAAGAGAAAAAGCATCAATACGAAGTGATGGCAAAGAAATATTCATCTTCTTTTCAGCACAAAGTTCGATAAGCTTATTTAACAATTCCTCAAGATCAGGATAATCACTTGTAGACAATGAACTAAGGCTCATTTCATCATAACCTGTCGACTTAACAAGCTCAGTTGCATATTCCATAAGCTTATCAACGCTTCTTGTTCTAATAGGCTTATATATTTGACCAGCCTGACAAAAACGACAGCCTCTAATACATCCACGCTGTACTTCAAGAACTATTCTATCCTGTGTTGCTCTGATAAAAGGAACTATAGGCTTTGTAGGAAAGAATACATCATCAAGTTCTTTTACCACTTCCTTTTTAACTGTTGTTGGTATACCGCTAACAACAGGAAGCATAGATTTAATTGTATTGTCATCATTATACTTCACATCATAAAGGCAAGGAACATACATACCCTGAAGCTTCGATGCTTCAATTAAAAACTCTCTTCTAGAAATACCCTTTTCTTTTGATTCCTCGTACAAATCAAACAATGCTCTATACATTGTTTCGCCTTCACCGATATAGAAAATATCAAAAAAGTCAGCTATAGGCTCGGCATTGTATATACATGGACCTCCACCTATAACTATTGGATAATTCCCAAGCTTTTCATCCATACCTCTGTCTCTTTGATAAATTGGAATCATGGATAGGTCAAGAACCTGCAAAACATTGGTATAGCACATTTCATACTGAAGAGTTATACCAAGAAAATCAAAATCCTTAACAGGGTCTTGACTCTCAAGTGCAAATAAAGGGATTTTCTTTTCTCTGAGAACCTTATCGAGATCCGTCCAAGGTGAAAATACACGCTCACACCATACATCATCATAACTATTCATCAATCCATACAGTATTGATATACCAAGATGACTCATCCCGATTTCATATATATCAGGGAAACACATGCAAAAACGAAGTCTGATATCAGACTTCGCTTTATTTATACTATTAAGTTCGCCGCCAATATATCTGGCTGGCTTTTCAATGCTCATGAGCGTATCATGATCAAGAGCAAGTATTCTTTCTTCTTTTTTCATAAAACCTCTCGATTAGGGGATTATCGTCTGGAAAGTTCCTCTGTAATCTCTTCCCAGCTCACATTCTTCTCAGCCATAAGAACCATCATATGATATAAGAAATCGGATATCTCATACTTAACTTCTTCTGGATTAGGATTCTTAGCTGCAATAACAATTTCAGTAGCCTCTTCGCCGAGTTTTTTTAGTATCTTATCAATACCTTTATCAAATAAATAATTGGTATATGAGCCTTCCTTTGGATTAACTTTTCTATCAAGGATCACATTGTAAACATCTTCAAATACCTTTAATGGATCTGTTTCATTGCACTCACGTTTAACTATTTCATTAAAGAAGCAGCTTCTTGCTCCAGTATGACAAGCCACACCAACCTGACTAACCTTGGCCAAAAGAGTATCATTATCACAGTCTGTATATAAAGATTTCACATACTGGAAGTGACCACTCTCTTCACCTTTGAGCCATTGCTTATTACGGCTACGCGAATAATAATTCATTCTACCTGTACGGATGGTTGCATTAAATGCTTCTTCATTCATATAAGCCATCATAAGTACTTCCTTGGTCTTATAATCCTGAACTATACAAGGAATAAGCCCATCACTATTAAGCTTAAGATCAGCCCATGAAAACTTGGCATCAAATCCATTAGTCTTGATTCCTCTTTCCTTGCAAAGCACCTTCATACCGTTAATCTCGGCAATATTATTATTAACAATTGAACCAAATACACCTGCTATTCTATCCTTTTCAAGATAATCCATGAGACTATCAAGCGCATCCGATGCAAGTGGAATATACATAGGCAATACAGCTTTTTGGAAGAGCTCGGCAGTAATATCTTCCTTCATCACTATAAGCTCTGATGTATAATCTTCGATTAAATCACGATTTTCTCTGTATTGATCAGCGCAGGTAAGCGCAACAGCAAGCTTATCCTTACCAAATCTTTCGCTGCTTTCCTTTGTAATATCAATATTACTATCTTTAGTATAGTTAAGCACTGCCTTAGCACATCCAGCATATATAAGCTTCTTAACGTCTTCAAAGCGCTTAATATTACCAGCGGTCATAACTGGTATCTCAGCAGCAACGCAGATACGTTTAATCATATCTATAGCCTTATCATGCTCATCGTCAGTTTTAGATAAATCAAATATTAATATCTGGTCAACATTATTATCCGAATAATGTTTTGCAAGAGCAACCGGATCCTCACTAATTACTTCCTTATTATTCAAAGATGCAATAGCTGTCTCTTGATATAAATATATGCATGCCACAAAACTTTTATGTTCCATAATATTATATTATTGCCTTTCTATTATTATAATGCGCCCTTTGTAGATAAAACGCCTTCAACTCTCTCGTCCATAGAAAGAGCCTGATCAAGAGCCTTTCCAAATGCCTTGAAAACAGCCTCAATAATATGGTGACCATTGTTACCAGCCATTTTAATAATGTGGATATTAATCCCTGCACTGTAACTAAGAGCATAGAAAAATTCCTCTGTTAAGCATGTCTCATAATCACCGCACTTTTCTTCATCAACCTTAACATCATAGTTAAGATATGGTCTACCACTAAAGTCGATGGCACACATAACAAGAGCATCATCCATTGGTAAAATAAAGTTACCAAATCTCTTTATCCCCTTCTTATCACCTGCCGCTTCCTTTATTGCCTGTCCAAGAGCTATACCACAATCCTCAACTGTATGATGTCCGTCAACCTCAAGATCACCTTTGCAGCTAAGTTCCATATCAAAAAAGCCGTGCTTAGAAAATCCAGTAAGCATATGATCAAAAAAGCCCACGCCAGTATTGATGTTAGAATTACCCTTGCCATCAATAGTGAACTTAACTTCAATATCTGTTTCTTTAGTTTTTCTATTAACTGTTCCTGTTCTCATATGTTTACCTCTTTAAACAACTAAAATATTATATCATTACTATAATTATAACATGATATGTGACTAATTCTCATCAAGTACCTTTTTCAAAGAATCAATAATATTCTGAATTCTCTCATTCTGCATCTTCATGCTAACCTGATTAACAATCATTCTTGCAGAAAGTGGGCATATTTCTTCAAGTACTCCAAGTCCATTCTCACGAAGTGTTGAACCCGTCTCAACTATATCAACTATAACATCAGACAGACCTACTATTGGTCCGAGCTCTACTGAACCATTGAGCTTGATTATATCAACGGTCTGGAACTTTCTATTGTTAAAATAATCACGTGCAATAACTGGATACTTACTTGCAACACGAATCATCTCTCTGTGCTCAAGCTTTTCCCTTGCACTTTCTGGACCACATACACACATTCTGCACTTACCAAATCCAAGGTCAAGTACTTCATAGGCTCTTCGTCCTTCTTCTATAATAGTATCCTTACCAACAACACCTATATCAGCCACACCATACTCCACATATGTTGGTACATCTGGTCCTTTGGATAAGAAAAACTTTAACTTAAGCTCTTCATTAACAAATATAAGCTTTCTAGTATCTTTATCAAGCATCTCCTCGCATGAAATACCAATCTTTCCAAGTAATTCAAGTGTTTTATTCGCAAGTCTTCCCTTTGTAAGTGCAAATGTTAAATATTCTTTATCGTTCACTTTACTAACCTCTCCTACTTCAATCAAATTAATACAAAATAAGTATTAAAGCATATATTCAATGCCAGTTATATAATTCTTACCAGCATATTCATCATAGTCAGCCTTTGATTTACAATCATCATAAGGCACTAATGAAACACATTTACCATTACTACGAAGCTCTTTTGCTCTATTAATAGCAGCTGTTTTATTAGTTTCTTTGTATACAATCCATGTTTCATCAACAATTATCTCTGGTAATAAATCTCCTGCATTGAGCGCTGTCATAATATCGTCTACTAGGAATACAAAACCAACTGCTGATGAAGACTTACCAAACTTGCCAAGAAGAGAATCATATCGTCCTCCCTTAACAATCGCATCACCTGTACCGTATGTATATGCCTTAAACAACATGCCAGTATAATAATTGAACTTGGACAGCATACCAAGATCTATAGAAATATATTTTTCAAGACCATATGTACTAACAACATCAAAAACCTCTCTAAGATGTCTAATGGCAGCAAGACTTCTCTCGTTATCAACAAGAGCTTCGGCCTTATCAAGATCTTTAATTGAAGTAATCTTAGTTACATCAAGTATAGCCTTAACAAACTTATCATCCACATTATTGTTTACAAGATACTCCTGGGCGCCAAAATAATCCTTCATGGAAATAAGCTTTCTTATATCCATGGTAAGTTCTTCAGAAAGACCCGCTGCATCACATATACCTTTAAAATATCCAGCATCACCTATACATACATTGAGATCCTTAAGTCCACTATTAAGAAGTGACTCAATAACAAGACTGATAATCTCACCATCACTTTCTGATGAACAGTCACCTATAAGCTCTGCACCCATCTGAGTTGTCTCTTTGAGCTTACCTTGAAGCTCTGAGGTATTATTAAAAGCATTGCCTTCATAGCATAAACGCATAGGCATAGAATCATCCACGAAATACTTGGCTGCACATCTTGCGATAGATGGAGTAAAGTCTGGACGAAGCGCAAGCATATTACCCTCTTTATCAAAGAAACGATACATCTCATTTTCAGGAGTAGTTCCTACATCATTACTATATATATCAAAGAACTCAAAAGTTGGAGTTTCTATATCTCTATATCCATAAAGATGAAGAGTATCACGGAGTTTTCCTTTTACAATATTCTTGCATCGAAGTTCCTTTCCGTAAGTATCTCTTACGCCTTCTGGAGTGTGAATCATTTTGTTATTCATAAATTACATCCTTTATATTAATACTTTAGCACTGTGAAGTGCTAATTTGTTAGCATGTTAGCAAATGAAAGTATACACGAATTATATTTTTATGTCAACATCACACAAAGCACCATAAACTGGGGGTAATGGGCACTTTATAGCCATGTTAGTAAGCATATCCCCATCTGGAAATACAACCTTATATGCATGAAGTAATTGATAGTTATATTCAGTACTGTTTACCATTATCGCTTTGCCACCATATTTTATATCGCCAACAAGTGGATGGCCAATACTTGATAAATGAGCACGTATTTGATGAGATTTACCTGTAATAATCTTTACAAGAAGTAACGAATACTCATCATTACCAGCGACAACCTCATACTCTGTATGAATAAAGTCACTATCTTTGCCACTGCTTAGTATTTTGACCTTATTGGTATTATGGTCTTTTTTTAAGTAACCTTTTAGAACTGCACCCTTGTTTAAAACACCATGAACAGCTGCAATATAATATTTCTCAAGCCTATGACCTTTTATACAGTCCGATAAATATCTGCTACCCTTATATGTTTTGGCTGCAAGAATAAGTCCCGATGTATTTCTATCAATTCTATTACTACAAGAGGGCTTGAAACTATTAAAATCAGGAGTTTCACCCTTATCAATAAGATATCCTATTAACCATTCATTTATAGAATGTTTATTATTCTCATCGGTTTGGCTGACAACTCCTACAGGCTTTGATATAAATACAAAATCAGTATCTTCATATATAACATCAATCCCGTGAAGCTTATTGTAGCCTTCGGTATATAGACTAAAATCGACGTCCCTATGGTTATTACTTAAGCTATCTTTTCCTGTAAACTTTTGAAAAGTTTCATCAGAAAAGAATGTATTAATCTCATCACCAGCACAAAGTATTTCACTTCCTGATGCTTTAGATTTATTAAGCACAATATTTTTCTTACGAAGCATTTTATATAGAAGTGAAGCTTCCGCATTTTTGAAGTATCTTTTCAGATATTTATCAAGCCTCTGACCTGCTTCATTATTATCAACTATAATCGACTGCATATTATAAAGATATATTCTCCATCAATTTAAGGACTTTAAGATCATGTTCATCCTGACTCTCGGCGCTTACACTAGATAGTCTGCTCTCATACTTATCAAGGGTATTAAATATCTTAATATTACCAACCCTCAGACCATTCGATGATAAAAGTGGCTTTAAGTGCTCTTCAAATTTACTTTCTGGAAAATCAGACATAGATGAATAGCCGAAAAGACTATTGCCAACACAGGTTAATGACTGTATTGGAAAAGATCTAGCATATCCTGTCATATATAAATCGAATCTAACATTAACATCATCCAGGTTTACCACATTAGCGACACGATTATAAATCTCCTCGGTGCATATCCATTTCTGCGCTTTTATATACATAACAAGAGTCACAAGACAATTAGCAGCAGGTAACAAACCAAGAACAGCAACAAGAGTAAATATATTCATCTTGGAACCTTTAATTATATACCCGAAAATAAGTATAGCTGCAGGCCAAGCAAATAAGCACAAACACTTAATTATCTCAAACTTTAATTTATGCTTTAAATAGCCATAATCACATTTATATATTTTCTTTTTATTATCCATAATACTATTCTAAATCCTTCTAAGAGTAAAAAATAATTAAAAAAATGCTTATATACCTACATAAACTTCATTAATATCTTAAGTGGAACAATCTTACAAACAACTGAAAATAAAAGCATATATATTCCATAAATAGAACGTGTTTTTCTCTTTTTACTATCCCAAAGAGCCAAATGGACTACGCATCTTTCATTGGCCATAATAAGCTTCTTAAACCATCTAATCCTACTATATTTCTGGGCCTTGTTAATAAATGGCGTATTAACTGCGCCTGGACATACTGTTGTCACATAAATCCCTCTGTGCTTTAGTTCCTTGGACAAGGCATCTCCCAGTGACAATATATAAGCCTTGCTAGCAGCATATACAGCAAAACCAGGCTGACATATAAAAGCTGCACCTGAGGCCATATTAATTAAATGCGATTTCTTAGACATATAAGGAATTATCATATGCATAAGCCTTGTTGGAACAACACAGTTAATATTAATGGTTTCAAGAGACTCCTTTACTGTCAGTCGTTCAAAATCCCCAAGTACACCTACGCCTGCACTATTAACAAGAATATCAACTTCAGGCTTTATCTCCTCTAGAAGATTCTTTACCGTTTTTATCCCACTCTCTGTTAATAAATCAACAGCAATAACCTTGGTTCCAACTTTAACATGGTTAGCTACTATATTAAGTCTTTTAACATTACGACCAATTAGCCATACTTCTTCAATTTCTGGATAAAACATAGGTATATAAACTGAAAACCACTTTCCCATACCTGATGAAGCTCCAGTTACTATAGCAACCTTCATAACAATCTCTTTTCTTAATTTTTTCCTGATATTCTTTTCTTAATCTATATTCTTTAAATCATTTAATTCTATATCTGTTAATCTTCGATATTCGCCTAACATAAGGGAATCATCAAGAGACAGATTTTTCATTTTAAGTCTTTTTAGTTCTAAAACTTCATTATCAAGGGCTTCGAACATCCTTTTTATCTGATGAAAACGCCCTTCATGAATGATTACTTTGCACGATTTATCACTAACCGGTATTAGTTTTGCAGGCTTAGTTGGCTTCTCATCGCCAATATCAAGCCCATTTTCGAACTTTTCTTTATCTCCACTTCGAATAGGACTTGCAAGCTCTACATAATACTCTTTATCCACATGCTTGGCTGGTGATAACAGTTCATGAGTCATAGGTCCATCATTGGTTAGTAGTACTAAACCTGTAGTATCTTTATCTAGACGTCCAACTGGATAAAGTTTATTTCTATAATTCTCATGAATAAGCTGTAATATACTATTCTCACCTTTTTCATGGGCGCTGCATACATATCCCTTAGGTTTATTGAGCATAATATAATAGAATTCTTCATATATAACTGTCTTACCATCAACAGTTATAATATCTTCATTCTCGTTAATTATCATGCCACTATCTTTAGCAACACTTTCACCAACTTTAACCCTTCCAGCTTTCACCAGCTTCTTTACTTCTGTTCTGGTACCTATATTATTGTTAGCAAGAAATTTATCAAGTCTCAAAGATTTAATCCTTATAAAAAGGTGGCTAACCAAGGGGTAAGCCACCTTCTAAATTAACTAATTCATATTTATTGTACCTGTGTTTTGCATATTTGCATCTCCACTAGGTGCATTAAGTTCATTAAGGTTTTCTGAAACAATCGATCCAACTTTATTGAGTGCATCAAGGAATCTATTGTTATTCTTAGCGGTTGTATCGATACAGCTATAAATAAGTTCCTGAAGATTACCTAGCATATCAGTAAGGTATCTCTGAGCCTGCTCTCTATAAGCATTTCCTTCCATAATATACTGATCATATATGGCCTGGCCCTGCTCAGCAGCATCTCTAACTATTTCATCAGCTCTTACTATCGCCTGCTGATTAATCTCGTTTTCACTAAGAAGCTCTGTAGTTCTATTGGCTGCATCCTGAATGAGCTTATCCGCTCTTTCCTTGGCCTCACGCTCAATAGCCTCACTTCTGCTCATTACATCACGACAATACTCAAGTTCTTTAGGAAGATTCTTCTTAATACTATTGATATAATCCTCAAGTTGTTCACGCTCACATACAATCTTTGTACTAGAAAGTGGTACGTTTTTACAGTTATCAACGTAATCTGCAAGATCAGCAATTGCATCCTCAACTTTGTATTTTGCCATTATTTAATCCTCCCATATTTTTCATATACTAAATTGGCCACATCCTCTGGCACACACTCTGATATATCTCCGCCATATCTAGCAATCTCTTTAACTGTTGATGAACTAAGATATGCATATTCCAAACTTGTTGTTAAGAAAACTGTATCCAGATTATCCTTGGAAAACTTTCTATTGGTCTGAGCGATCTGTAATTCATACTCAAAATCAGTTACAGCACGAAGACCTCTTATGGCCACATGTATATTGTTGGCTGCAGCATAGTCTATAAGAAGACCATCAAATGAATCGACCTTTACATTAGGCAAATCCTTTACCGCATTCTCCATTATTTTAACACGGTCCTCTACCGAAAACAATGGAGTCTTAGTTGTGTTATTTAGTATACACACAGTAATTTCATCGAACATTTTTGATGCTCTTTTAATGATATCAAGATGACCATTGGTCATTGGATCAAATGATCCAGGATAAATAGCTTTATTCATCGTGATGCCTTTCGTAAAAATACAT
>JAZRXF010000001.1:0-4251 GCA_045600085.1 Lachnospiraceae bacterium | reverse complement strand
ATTAAGTCCTGTTGCATCAGTTTGAAGAAGAGATGCCATCTGGTCAATAAATGATCCCGTTCCACCAGCACAGATACCATTCATACGCTGTTCGACACTACCATTTTCAAAATAAATAATTTTGGCATCTTCACCACCAAGCTCAATGGCAACATCAGTCTTTGGAGCAAGTGTCTCCAGTGAAGTACTAACACATAAAACTTCCTGAGCAAAATTGACATCAAGGTGCTTTGCGAGAGTAAGTCCACCGGAACCAGTAATAATAGGCATAAACCTAATATTACCAGTTACTTTATATGCTTTTTCAAGTAATCCTTTTAATGTATTACGTATATCTGCAAAATGTCTCTCATAATCAGAGAATAATATATTATTATCATTATCTATAACAGCAACTTTGACTGTTGTAGAACCAATATCTATACCTAGTCTATAATTTTTGTCTGCCATATAATCCTCCATGACAAGCTATTATTTCTTATTAAAATATATTTTGACACACACCCTTCTATTATATCTGATTTGGACTATTTTTCAATCGATAAAATATATGTAATATATGATGAAAGAAGTGATATAATAATGAATAATATTTTTCAATTTATAAATAATAATTAGGGGGAACAAAATGAGCGGAAATGGTAAATTGAAGATTGTAGTTAATGCGCCAGTTGTCCTTGGATTTTCGGCAATTTGTTGTATTGCTTTATTAGTTAATTTTTTTACACATGATGCAAGTAATATGCTGCTATTTTCTGTACATAGATCTTCACTTGCTAGCATCTTAACTTATTTTAGGTTTGTTGGGCATATATTTGGTCATGCCAATATGGAGCATCTTGTAAGTAACCTTACAATGATTCTTGTACTTGGACCTATGCTTGAAGAAAAATATGGTAGCAAGGACTTATTGTTTGTTATATTTGTAACAGCTATAGTTACAGGCCTTGTTCACTTTATATTTTTTCCAACATCATCACTTCTTGGAGCAAGTGGTGTAGTATTTGCTTTTATACTTCTTTCGTCTATGACAGGTTTTAAGTCTAGAGAAATACCTCTTACATTTATCATAGTTGCAATTGTATATCTAGGCGGACAAATATATGAAGGCTTATCTAATCATGATAATGTATCCCAGCTTACACATATTGTTGGTGGTTTAGTTGGTTCAATACTTGGATATATTGGCGCTAAGAAGTAAATCGTGATTATGAATAAAGGCAAACAGATTTCGCATAATATATCTAGAACGTGCAATGTGAACATTTCGTATTTAGTTCTTTTTTGTGAAACAGGTGAAAATATAAGTTTAGATCCTGATGCAATTGAAAGTTGTATGAATCCAGGTGTTTTTACTGTAAAACCTGTTTTGTGCTTTGAAGATGATAGATATATTCATTTATCAAACAATAACACTTCAATAGATATACATAAAGAAGATCTAGAGAATAAAAAGGTGATAATTAAAACAAAGGAATTTACACCAGTTATATATCGAAAGATGGGAGTTTGCATAAATTGTACTAATTGTGGTCAATGTAGTTATTAGGCAGCTTTTGTTTTTATTTTGTAAAATCAATATCTATACATAGTTTTTACAAATTTTATTGACTTTTTATGGTTAACTAATTAGAATTACATTTAATTGATATAAAAATTATATATAAATGCTATGAAGGTGCACAGTAAGTGCTATCAAAAGGATTCTAAGAGAGGGAAGGTCGCCGGTTGTAAGCCATCCTGTTTCCGATAGTCACCGAATTTCACACTGGAGCAGACATTCTGAAAGAGTTATATCGATTAGGTTTGTACGTAAGCTTGCGTTAAGAGATTGAGAGCATGATTATATTAATAAAAATTTAATCATGAAAACAGGTGGTACCGCGGATATTATTCGTCCTGATATTTGATATCAGGACTTTTTTTATGTTCTAGGAGGTAAATTTATGAACGAAAGATTAGCTGCTATTAAGCAGGAGATTCTTGATGGAATCGAAGCTAAGGCAAGTTCGAGAGCTGAAGCATTTGAGCTTCGTAAGAAGTTTCTCGACAACAAGACTGGTGCAATCGGTCTTCTTATGAAGGAGATGAAGAACATCGCTCCTGAAGAAAGAGCTGGCTTTGGTAAGAGTGTTAATGAGCTTAAGGACTGGGCGCTTGCTAAGTTTAATGAGCTTGATGAGAAGATGAAAGCAATTGAGCTTGATCTTCGTTATAAGGCAGAGAAAATAGATGTTACAATGCCAGCTTGTGAGATAAAGACTGGTAATCTTCATCCAATTACTCAGATGAGAAATCAGCTTATTGATGTATTTGCTGGTATGGGATTTGAAATCTATGAAGGTACTGAGATAGAGAACGATTATTATAACTTCACTGCTCTTAATACTCCAGCTGATCATCCAGCTAGAGATATGCAGGATACATTTTATTTATCGCCAGAGTTCCTTCTTCGTACTCAGACATCAGCAGGTCAGATTCATGTTATGGAGGCCAAGAAGCCACCTATCAAGATTCTTTCACCAGGTAAGGTATTCCGTTCTGATGATGATGCTACACATTCACCTATGTTTACTCAGATGGAAGGTCTCGTAGTAGATGAGAAGATTACACTTTGTGATCTTAAGGGTATGCTTGATATGTTTGTTAAGAAGATTTATGGAGATCAGACAACTACAAGACTTCGTCCTTCATTCTTCCCATTCACAGAGCCTTCTGTAGAAGTGGATGTAAGCTGCTTCGAGTGTGGTGGTAAGGGATGTAAGCTTTGTAAGGGTACTGGATGGATAGAGATTCTTGGTGCTGGTATTGTTAATAAGAAGGTACTTGAGAACTGTGGTATCGATTCAGAGAAGTACAGTGGACTTGCATTCGGTATCGGTATTGAGCGTACAGCTATGCTTAAGTATGGAATCAATAATATCAAGCTTCTGTTCGAGTCTGATGTAAGAGTTCTTGGACAGATCGATGATAACTAGGAAAGAGAGGTAGAGTCATGTTAGTACCTTTAAGTTGGTTAAAAGAATATGTTGATATAGATGTTACAGCTAAGGAGCTTGAGAAGAAGCTTTTTGATTGTGGATTTGAAGTAGAAGAGCTTATCGAGATAGGCAAGGATATCGATAAGGTTGTAGTAGGTCTTGTAGAAGAGTGCGAGCCTATACCTGATACTCATCTTCATGTATGTCAGGTTAACTGCGGCGAGCATGGTAAATTCCAGATCTGCTGTGGCGCTGATAATGTACATGCTGGTGGCAAGTATCCTGTAGCGCTCGTTGGTGCTTCAGTACTTATGACAGCTAAGGATCACAAGACTGTAGAAGGTGTTATGACTATCAAGAAGGGTAAGCTTCGTGGTATTGATTCAGAAGGTATGCTTTGCTCTGGTACAGAGCTTGGCGTAAGCGAGGGTATGTATCCTGGTGCTGGTTATAACGGACTTCTTGTTCTTCCTGATGATACAGAGATTGGTATCGATGTTAAGCCTATGCTTGGACTTGATGATTATATATTCGATATCTCTATCACAGCTAATAGACCAGACTGTCAGAGTATTCTCGGTATTGCTAGAGAGGTTGCAGCAACACTTAATAAGCCATTTAAGATGCCTAGTCTTGAGTATACAGAGACAGAAGTTAAGAAGGATGGATTTAATGTAACTGTTGATGCCAAGGATATCTGTCCAAGATATATTGGACATTATGTATATGATGTTAAGATTGAAGAGTCTCCACTTTGGATGAAGACAAGACTTGCTCTTATTGGTCAGGAGCCAATATCTAATATCGTTGATATCACTAACTATGTAATGCTTGAATGCGGTCAGCCAATGCATGCATTTGACTATGACTACATCGAAGGTAATGCTATTAATGTAAGAAGAGCTGGTAATGGCGAGAAAATCGTGACACTTGATAGTCAGGAATATGAGCTTACAGATGCTAACCTTGTAATATGCGATGGTGTGAAGCCTGTAGCTTTAGCCGGCGTAATGGGCGGTCTTAACTCTGAGATTCGTGAGACAACTAATGAAGTTATATTTGAGTCAGCTAAGTTCGCTCGTGATAATATCCGTAAGACAGCTCGTCAGCATGGTAAGCGTACTGATGCTTCTGCTAAGTATGAAAAGGGTGTTGATGAGTATACAACAGTACTTGCTATGAAGAGAGCACTTCATCTTATTGAAGAGCTTGGTTGTGGTAAGGTATCAAGCACTCATATTGATGTTAATACAGGCAACTCAGTTGAGCC